>VAXF01000317.1:0-1308 GCA_005888395.1 Actinomycetota bacterium
CGCTGGATCCGGCCGGCCGGGACACCCACGCTGTCGCGCCAGATCTGCTCGGCCTCGTCGTCGCTGTCGTGCACCGTGATCCACACCCGGTCGCCGTCGAGGCCGAGCACCTCGGTGACCAGCTCCCAGGCAAACGGGATGGCTCCCTCTTTGAAGTAGTCGCCGAAGCTGAAGTTGCCGAGCATCTCGAAGAAGCTGAGGTGGTAGGGCGAGCGACCGACCTCTTCGATGTCGTCGTGCTTGCCCTTCACGCGGACGCATTTCTGCACCGAGGTCGCCCGCGGGAACGACGGCGCCTCCTCGCCCAGGATGTACGGCAGGAACTGGTTCATGCCTGCATTCGTGAACAGTGGCGCCCGCGGGTGGTGCGGGATCAGCCCGGCCGACGGCACGAGCGTGTGATCGCGCTCCGTGAAGAAGCCCGTGAAGCTACGGCGCAGCTCGTTGGCGTCCATCGGCGGAAATCAGCCTAGGAGACGGCTACCGCCGCGCCCTCGCCTCCAGATCGGCTCTGAGCTCGCCCTCGCGCTCCCGCATGGCCTCGCGGCCCTCGGCCACCGCGGCCCGGATGTCGGCGCCGAAGCTGCGCAGCGCGTCGGCCATGTCGCCCGAGACCCGCTCCGGCGAGTAGCGCTCGACGGTCGAGCGCACGAAGCGCATCAGCCAGAACGAGACCCCGAACCCGAATCCGGCGCCGATGACGAGCCAGAACAACCGCTTGAACACTGTCGGCCGTCCGTGTCAGTCGCCGTTGGTGCGCCGGAAACGCCTGACGGCGCGAGAGGTGCCCGCGCCGAGGGCCAGTGCCTTGATCACCGGGTTGGAGAAGGCGAGGTAGGCGAGGCGCGAGGCGGAGTCGACCGTGGTCGAGATCGACTCGGCCGTGCCGAGGAGAGCGTCGACCCGCTCGAGCTCGGCATTCGCCTGGCGCACGGTCGTCTGGACATCGCCCAGCAGCGGCACCGTCTGTCGCCGGAGGTCGTCGACGGTGACCCGCAGCGCGGCCAGCGTGCGGGTGAGCGATGCCATGGCCACGAGCACTCCGACCACGGCGAGCACGGCTGCGCCCGCGGCGGCGACCGCAGCCCAATCCCCGGCACTCATCGGGCAGGCAGCCTAGGCGAGCAGGTGCATCGGCGTGATCGCCGTGACGGTCGCCGCGCGCCACGATGAACGACTCGCGGCCCGGGCGTAAGGGGCGCATAACAGGGGATTTCGCTCTATTCGCAACGGCTCCGCTACGTTGAATATCACCGTGGGGGGCGGCTGAGGGTGGGGGGCGGCTGAGGTGGGGGGCGGCTGAGGGTG
>VAXF01000317.1:1412-3228 GCA_005888395.1 Actinomycetota bacterium
CCCAGACCAGGAGGATCGATGCGCACGACCCTGACCGAGGCCCGCCGGGACCTCCTCCGGCGCGTTCCGTTGTTCGCGGCGTGCACCGACAAGGAGCTGGCAACGGTCGCCGCCCTGGTCGACGACATCGAGGTCGAGCCTGGTGAGGTCGTCGTCGAAGAGGGCGTACCGGGGCGCGACTCCTTCATCGTCGTAGCCGGCCGGGCCGAGGTCAGCCTACGGGGCAAGGTGATCGCCCGCCTCGAACCGGGTGACTTCTTCGGTGAGATGTCGCTGCTCACCCACCGCCTGCGCACCGCCACCGTCACGCCGATCACGCCCATGCGGCTGCTGGTGGTCGAGCTGCGCAACTTCATGGGCCTCCTCGAGGTCGGCGGGGTGGCCAAGGTCATGCTCCGCACCGTGGTCGAGCGCCTGCGGCTCGCCCAGGACCTCTCGTCCACGGGCGGCTAGACGCCCGGCCCGATGTCCGGGCGGGCCGAGATACTGCTCCGCGACTCCTAGCCCTCGGCCTCCGGCTCGGGCTCGCCCATCCGCTTCAGGCGCTCGGCGACCTCGGCCTCGTGGCCGTGCGCGGACGGCTCGTAGTAGGTGCGGTCGCTCACCTCGGGCGGGCGGTAGTCCTGCGGCACCCAGGCGCGCGGGTCGTCGTGCGGATACCGGTAGCCCTTGCCGTGGCCGAGCTTGCGGGCGGCACCGTACGACGTGTCCCGCAGGTGCATCGGCACCGCGCCGGCCGCCCGCTCGCGCACGTCCTCCTGCGCTCGCCACAACGCGGTGGCGGCGCGGTTCGACTTCGGCGCCGTCGCCAGATAGACGACCGCGTGAGCGAGATTGAGCTGCGCTTCGGGCAGCCCGACGAACTCGACCGCACGCGCCGCGGCATCGGCCACGAGCAGACCGGTCGGGTCGGCCATCCCGACATCCTCCGAGGCGAGGATCACCAGCCGGCGGGCGATGAAGCGGGCGTCCTCGCCGGCTTCGAGCATCCTCGCCAGCCAGTAGAGGCCCGCGTCGGGGTCGGAGCCGCGGACGCTCTTGATGAAGGCCGAGATCACGTCGTAGTGCTCGTCGCGCTCGTAGCGGATCGCCCGCGCGCTCAGCGCGGCCTCGGCGTCGGCCAGCGTGACGTGCTGGGCCGGGCTGAGGGCCACGGCCACTTCGAGGCCGTTGAGCGCGGCGCGCGCGTCACCCTCGGCCTTGTCGACCAGGTGGTCGAGAGCGTCGTCGTCGGCCGTCGCGCCCTCGGCCTTCAGGCCGCGCTCGACCAACTGGCGCACCGCGTCCGGCGACAGCGGCTCGAGCCGGAACAGCGTCGAGCGCGAGAGCAGCGGTGCGTTCACCTGGAAGTACGGGTTCTCGGTGGTGGCGCCGATGAGCACGAGCACGCCCTCCTCGACCCACGGGAGCAGCGCGTCCTGCTGCGCCTTGTTGAACCGGTGGACCTCGTCGAGGAACAGGATCGTCCCCCGGCCGTCCTCCCCCAGTCGCCGGCGTGCCTTCTCGCTCACCTCGCGCACGTCCTTCACGCCGGCCGTCACCGCCGACATCGGCTCGAACGCCTTGCTGGTGGCGCCCGCGATCAGGCGGGCGAGGGTGGTCTTACCCGTTCCCGGCGGGCCCCACAGGACGACCGACGACAGGCGATCGGCCTCGATCAGTGTGCGCAGCGGGCGGCCGGGCGCGAGCAGGTGGTCCTGCCCGACCATGTCGTCGAGCGTCTTGGGCCGCAGACGCGCGGCCAGCGGCGCCTGCCGCGCGAGCCGGTCCTGCAACGCGGCGCCGAACAGGTCGTCGTTGTCCGCCATCAATCGCC
>VAXF01000080.1 GCA_005888395.1 Actinomycetota bacterium
TGGCCGGGCTCGTCCTGTGCGCCACCAGCCGCAACTTCGGCGGACGTCCGCCCGAGCGTGCCTTCTTCTCGATGCTGCCCTTTTTGTCGGCCGCGGCCCGCATGACGCCCGCGCCTGTCTGGCGCGGTGTCACGGGGCGCGTGCTCGCGCGCCGTGACGACGACCCGCCGCTGCGCCAGTGGGTGATCGCCGAGATGCGGCACACCGACCCGCGCGCCGTCATCGAGGCCGCACACGCGATCGGCCGCTTCTCGTCGCACGAATGGGCGGGCGAGATCGACGTCCCGACCGCGGTGGTCGTCACCGCCCGCGACCGCCTCGTGCCACCCTCGCGCCAGCTGAAGCTGGCCCACGCCATCCCCGGCGCGACCGTGCACCCGGTGCACGGCGACCATGGCGCGTGCGTGGTCGACGCCCACCGCTTCGTGCCGGTGCTCGTCGACGCCTGCCGCTCGGTTGCCAGCCGCTCGATCACAGGCCGCTCGGTTACAGGCCGCTCGGTTACAGAGCGGGCCAGACAAGACTGACTACTTCAACTCATCCGTTCGGGTGATTCACGTGGTGCCTTGACGCGGCCATGATGAACGTGGGCGTTCGACCTAGCAGGAATCGCCGATGGAATCGCCGGAGCACGACGACGATCGCCTGCGAACGATGGCGCTCGTGCTCGCGGAGGCCGAGCACCGGGTCAAGACGTCGATCACGATCATCTCCGCGTGGGCCAGCACGCTCGACGACCGATGGGACGCGCTGACCCTGGAGGAGCGCCGAACCGGGATCCACGTCATCCGCGAGCGGTCGGACGCGCTGAAACGGGAGGCAACGCGCCTGTTGGCGGGCGCCGAGTCAGCGATGCCTGAGCTCGAGCCCCAGTCGGTCGACCTGGTCGGCGTCCTGCGGGCGCCGGTCAGGGCGATCGCCGGCGTTTCGCCCGATCACGTCGTGTATCTCGTCGAAGAAGGCTCGGCGCGAGCGTGGGCCGACCCCGGCGCGCTCCAACAGGTCGTCACCCATCTCGTCGACAACGCCATCAAGTACTCGCCGCGTGGAGGCACTGTCACCGTCCGCGTGCGCGGGGAGCCCGACATGGCGGAGCTCGCGGTGAGCGACGAGGGAGTCGGGATCCCTGTCGGCGAGGACGTGTTCGCCCCGTTCTGGCGTGGCGACACCTCGAGGCCACCCCACGAGAGCATCGGCGTGGGACTGTTCGTCGTGCGCAACCTGGTGCAGGCCATGGGCGGGACAGTGAGCGCACGACGCAACGACGGCGGCGGCTCGACGTTCACCGTTCGCCTGCCCGGAGGGACCCAGGCCCATCCGGGAGGCGGGTCGGGAACGGAGAAGCGCCGGCCGTAGACTGACGGCGTCATGGCCGCCGCGCGCACGCTGAGCCAGAAGGTCTGGGACCGCCACGTCGTGCGCGCCGTCGCGGGCGAGCCCGACCTGCTCTACATCGACCTGCATCTCGTGCACGAGGTCACCTCGCCGCAGGCGTTCGACGGACTGCGCCTGAGCGGACGCAAGGTCCGCCGTCCCGACCTCACGCTGGCGACGATGGACCACAACGTGCCCACCACCGACCTGAGCCTCCCCATCGAGGACCCCGTGTCGGCGAAGCAGATCGAGGCGTTGCGGCGCAACTGCGAGGAGTTCGGCATCCGGCTCTACGCGATGGGTGAGGCCGACCAGGGCATCGTCCACATCATCGGCCCCGAGCAGGGTCTGACCCAGCCCGGCATGACCGTGGTGTGCGGCGACAGCCACACGTCTACTCACGGCGCCTTCGGCGCGCTCGCGTTCGGGATCGGCACCAGCGAGGTCGAGCACGTGCTCGCGACCCAGACGCTCGCCCAGCGCCGGCCCGGCACGATGGCGGTGACCATCGAAGGCGAGCTGGGCGCGGGCGTGACACCGAAGGACGTGATCCTCGCGGTCATCGGCACGATCGGCACCGGTGGCGGCGTCGGCCACGTGATCGAGTACCGCGGCTCGGCCATGCGCTCCTTGTCGATGGCGGGCCGGATGACCGTCTGCAACATGTCGATCGAGGCGGGCGCCCGGGCCGGCATGGTCGCGCCCGACGACACGACGTTCGCCTACCTCGAGGGACGTCCCTACGCGCCCAAGGGCGCGGCGTGGGAGCGGGCGCTCGACGAGTGGCGCTCGCTGGCCACCGACGATCGGGCCGTTTTCGACCGCGAGGTCGTCATCGATGCCGCCGACCTCCGGCCCCACGTCACCTGGGGCACCAACCCGGCGCAGGTGGTGCCGATCGACGGCGCCGTTCCCGATCCGGCGGCATTCGAGGGATCGGCGCGCGAGGCGGCCGAGCGAGCGCTCGTCTACATGGCCCTCGCGCCCGGCACGCGCATCCGCGACATCGAGGTCGACACGGTCTTCATCGGCTCGTGTACGAACGCGCGCATCGAGGACCTGCGAGCAGCGGCGTCGGTGATCGACGGCCACAAGGTGCGGGCCGGCCTGCGCGCCCTCGTGGTCCCAGGGTCGATGCGGGTCAAGGCCCAGGCCGAGGCCGAGGGGCTCGACAAGGTGTTCACCGCCGCCGGGTTCGAGTGGCGCAACGCCGGATGCTCGATGTGCCTCGGCATGAACCCCGACCAGCTGGCGCCCGGCGAGCGGGCGGCGTCCACCTCCAACCGGAACTTCGAGGGACGCCAGGGCCGCGGCGGCCGCACCCACCTGGTCTCCCCCGCCGTCGCCGCCGCCACCGCCGTCGCCGGCCACTTCGCGACGCCGGAAGAGCTCGACTGATGGACGCCGTTCGAGTCGTGCAGGGCACCGCCGTCCCTCTCGGTCGCTCCGACGTCGACACCGACCAGATCATTCCCAGCGAGTGGCTCAAGCGAGTCGAGCGCACCGGCTTCGGCCGGGGGCTGTTCGCCGACTGGCGCGTCGACCGCGACTTCGTCCTCAACCAGCCCGAGTACGCCGGGGCGAGGATTCTGCTCGCCGGCGCCAACTTCGGCACCGGGTCGTCACGCGAGCACGCGGTATGGGCCCTGCAGGACTACGGCTTCGAGGCCGTCGTGTCCCCGCGGTTCGCCGACATCTTCAGGAACAACGCCACCAAGACCGGCCTGCTGCCGGTCGAGGTCGACGCGGCGGTGAGCGACGCGCTCCTCGCCGCAGTGCGCGACGATCCCTCGATCGAGCTCACGATCGATGTCGAACGCCGGCTCATCGCCGCGCCGGCCGCCGGCATCGAAGCCGAGTTCGCGCTCGACGACTTCACGCGCGACCGCTTCCTTCACGGTCTCGACGACATCGGCGTCGCGCTCCGCTACGAAGCCGAGATCGCCGCCTTCGAGCACCCCGTGGTCGTGTAATGGGTCTCCTCGCAGGCCAGAAGGTGCTGGTCACGGGAGCGTCGGCCGGGATCGGTGCCGGCATTGCCCGGCGCATGGCCGCGGAAGGCGCGGTCGTCGGTATCTGTGCCCGCCGCCACGACCGGCTCGAGGAGGTGCTGGCCGACTGCCGGACCCACTCGCCCGACTCGCGTATGTGGGTCGTCGACCTGTCCAACCTCGATGCCGTCGATCGGTTCGCCGCCGAAGCCGACGCCGAGCTCGGTGGTGTCGACGTGCTCGTCAACAACGCAGGCATCCCGAAACGCCGGCACGTACGCGACCTCACGCCTGACGTCGTCGAGTCGGTGATGAGCATCAACTATTTCTCGCCGATCCGCCTCACGCTGGCGCTGCTCCCCGGCATGCTGCAGCGCGATCACGGCCACATCGTCAACATCTCGTCGATCGCCGGCCGGCTGGGCCCGCCCCGTGAGGCGGCCTACTCGTCCACCAAGGCCGCCCTCACCGCGTGGTCGGAGTCGATGGCCGTCGACCTCGACGGCACCGGCGTCACCGTGCACGTCGTGAACCCGGGGATCATCGACACCGAGCTGTTCCAGCTCCCCGACAACGAACCGTCGCTGGCCGACCTCGACGCCCTGCCGGTGGAGGCCGTGGCCGACGCCGTGGTTCGCCAGCTCGAGGAGGGCACGTTCGAGATCTTCGTACCCGAGTGGTTCAAGGACGTCGTCGCCGGCAAGGCCAGCGACTCCGGCCTCTTCCTCGAGGGATCGAAGGCCTGGGTGCGCCAGCGCCTCGAGCAGCTCGCCGAGTCCTGAGGTCCGCGAGCGTTTTGTCAGCAGGAATTCACCCTGTGGGGTGAATTCCTGCTGACAAAAGCTCCCGGGATCAGGGCTTGACGCCCGCCAGCAGCGCGAGCTCGAGCCACTTCCAGTGGCAGTCGACGTCGGTGAAGCCGATCTCGCGCAGCCACCGGAGTTGCGTCTCGACGTCGAGGAGCTTGTTGGACGGGTCCTCCTCGTCCGGCGTGAACCCGATGGCGTCGAGGAAGCGCAGGTGCAGCGCCGGGGTGGGCGACGACACGTGCTCGAGGTTGCAGAAAACGCCACCGGGCTCGACGAGGTCGAACACCTCGGCGTAGAGCGAGCGCTTGCGCTCGTCGGTGCAGTGGTGGATGGCGAAGGCGGAAACGACGGCGTCGAACGTGCCCCAGTCACGTGAGAGCGGCCGGTCGAGGTCGTGGTCGACGATCTCTACGCGCCCGTCACCGGCGAACCGCTGCCGCGCCGCCTCGAGCATCGCCGGCGAGAAGTCGACGGCCATGCCCGTGGCCTGCGGGAATTCGTCGAGCACGAGGGCGAGGATGGCGCCGTCGCCCGTGCCGAGATCGAGGACGCGGCGAGTCGTTCCCGGGAGCCGAGCGATGAGCTCGGCGGCAGCCTCGTCGCGTCGAGGCAGATGCGCGCGCCGCTCCAGGTATGCGAGCGCGTGTGCGTCGGTCGCCCACTCGTTGACCGCCATGTCAGGGCGTGGCCTCGGGTGTGCGGGCGTCCTTGCGGCCCCGCACGCGGAGGAGCTTGTTGACAGCGTTGAGATAAGCGCGCGCCGATGCCTCGACGACATCGGTGGAGACGCCCCGACCCGACACCTTCACGCCCTCGGCCTCCAGCTGGATGATGACGTCGCCCAGCGCGTCGACACCGCCGGTGACCGACGACACGTTGAAGTCGGTGAGGCGCGTGTCGACGCCGGTGGCCTCCTTGATCGCCTTGCAGGCGGCGTCGATCATCCCGTCGCCCTCGGCGGTGTGCTCGAGCTTCTCGCCCGACCGGGTGAGCACGACGCGCGCTCGCGGCGTCGCCACCGTTCCCCCGCTCACCTCGAGCTCCTCGAACGTGAAGGCCTGCTCGACGCTCGTGCCGAGCTCTTCGGCCACGATGGCCTCGAGGTCGGCGTCGGTGATCTGGACCTTGCGGTCGGCCAGCTCCTTGAACCGCGTGAAGGCGGCGTTGAGGGCGTCGCCCTGCACCGTCAGGCCCATCTTGGCCAGCGTGTCGGAGAAGGCGTGGCGGCCGGAGTGCTTGCCGAGGACGATCTGGCTGCCGGTCTGGCCGACGCTCCCTGCGTCGATGATCTCGTAGGTCGTGCGCTCGGCCAGCACGCCGTGCTGGTGGATGCCCGACTCGTGGGCGAACGCGTTGCGACCCACGACCGCCTTGTTGTACTGGACCGGGTAGCCGGTGAGCCGCGAGACCAGCCGGCTCGCGCGGGCGAGCTCCTCCGTGCGCACACCGGTCTCGAGCCCCGGGAACTGGTCGGGACGGGTCTTGATCGCCATCACGACTTCCTCGAGGGCGGCGTTGCCGGCCCGCTCGCCCAGCCCGTTGACGCACACCTCGACCTGCCGCGCCCCCGCCTGCACGCCCGCCAGCGAGTTGGCCACCGCCAGCCCGAGGTCGTTGTGGCAGTGGGTGGAGGTCACGTAGTCGCCCGAGACCTCGCGCCGCACGTACTGGATGAGCGCCCCGAAGTCCCACGGGATCCCGTAGCCGACGGTGTCGGGGATGTTGAGCGTGGTGGCGCCGGCCTCCACCGCCGCCCGCAGCACCGCGATCATGAAGTCGAGCGGCGTGCGGGTGGCGTCCTGCGGGCTGAACTCGACGTCGTCGGTGTGCTCGCGGGCCCGCGCCACACCGGCCCTCGTCTCGGCCAGCACCTGCTCCTCGGTCATGTGGAGCATGTGCTCCATGTGGCTCGGACTGGTCGAGATGAACACGTGGATCCGGGCACGGTCGGCCTCGCGGACCGCTTCCCAACAGCGGTCGACGTCGGCCCGGTGGGTGCGGGAGAGCCCGGCGATGACCGGCCCCTTCACGGTGCGCGCGATGGCCTGCACGGCCTCGAAATCGCCCTCGCTCGACACCGGGAACCCCGCCTCGATGATGTCGACCCCGAGGCGCGCCAGCTGCTCGGCGATCTCGAGCTTCTCGGCGACGTCGAGGGAGATACCCGGCGACTGCTCGCCGTCTCGCAGCGTCGTGTCGAAGATCCGCACTCGCTCGGCCATGACTGGTCCTTTCACGCAGTTCGGGGCGATGGCTTTCGGGGCAACAAAAAACCTCCTGGCCCGAGGGCGCAGGAGGTGGGGCGAGCACCTATGTGGGGCGCTCGCCGCTACGTAAGGAGGAGGATCGAGGTCGGGAACGGGATGGACATTGCGCAACCATCCTCGCAGGGCGCCTCATCACGCGTCAAGGCGATAGCGCGGGCTACGGTGGCGCCCGCATGGTCCGCCGGTCGTTCCGCATCGGACTTCGCCTCGGCATCCTCGCCGGTGTCGTGTGGGCGGTGACCAAGATGCTCCAGTCGCGCCAGGCGGAGGCGCCCGCCTTCGAGCCCACGCCGTGGACCCCGGCGCCCCTGCCGTCGGCACCCACACCGCCCCCGCCCGCGCCGGCGGCTCCGGCTCCGCAACCGGAAGCCACGCCCGCGGTCGCCCCGATACCGGCGCCGAGGACGCCGCCGCCGGCAAAGGCAGCGCCTCCGGCAAAGGCAGCGCCTCCGAAGAAGGCGTCCCCCGCCAAGGCCGCGCCCGCGAAAGCGGTGAAGAAGGCAGCGAAGAAGACCGGCGAGCGGACCGCGCCGAAGCCGGCCTGGGTCGAGCCCGTCGGGAACGTGTGCCCGCCGTCCCATCCCATCAAGGTCAAGCTCGCCAGCCGGATCTTCCACGTCCCCGGCCTGCTCGCCTACGACCGCACCAACCCCGACCGCTGCTACACCGACGAGCGCTCCGCCACCAACGACGGCTTCACCCGCGCCAAGCGCTGAGGTCGTCCGCCGGCATCTTTTGGGCGCGAAATCGGCTGCTCGGACAGCCAATTACGCGCCCAAAACGTAGAACGCTCGTCAGTCGAGGCTCAACGCGTTGGCGTCGACGATGCCGTCGGAGTTGCGCAGCGTGTCGAGCACCTCGGCCGGAACCGGCTCGTCGACGGCGAGCACCATGAGCGCGGCCTCCCCCGTCGGCGACTGGCCGAGCGCCATGTTGGCGATGTTCACGCCCGCCCGACCGAGGACGCCGCCGACGAGACCGATCATTCCGGGCCGGTCGTCGTTGCGGATCACGAGCATGTGGCGCGCGGGCGGCACGTCGACCGTGTGCTCGTCGACCATGACGATGCGCGGCTCGCCCCGCAGGCCCGCGAGCGTGCCCGCGACGGCGTGGTCGCCCCCGCGCAGCGACACCAGGTTGACGTAGTCCTGGGCCACGGAGGTCTTCGTCTCTCGTAGCTCCACCCCGCGCTCGGCCGCCAGCTGTGGCGCGTTGACATACGACACCGGCTCGTCACTCGCCGCCCCGAACAGGCCCTTCAGCACCGCGAGGCTGAGGATGCGCGTGTCGTAGTCGGCGAGGCCGCCCTGGTACTCGACCTCGAGAACGTGGGGAACGCCGTGGTTGAGAGCGGCGAACACCCGGCCGAGGCGCTCGGTGAGCGGCAGGAAGGGACGCACGGTCTCGGACGCCTCGGTAGCGGCCACGTTCACCGCGAACGGCACGAACTCCCCCGACAGCGCCAGCAGCACCTGCTCGGCGATCGTGGCGCCGGCCTTGTCCTGGGCCTCGCGCGTGCTCGCGCCGAGGTGGGGCGTCACCACGACCGAGTCGAGATCGAAGAGCGGCGACGACGTGCACGGTTCCTCGGCGAACACGTCGAGGCCCGCGCCACCGACGACGCCGTCGCGGATGGCGCGCGCCAGCGCGTCCTCGTCGACGATGCCGCCGCGTGCCGTGTTCACGATGCGCAGGCCGGGCTTGGCCAGCTTCAGCAGGTCGTCCCCGACGAGCCCGACCGTCTCGGGCGTCTTGGTGACGTGGATCGACAGGAAGTCGGCCGTGCGCACGACGTCCTCGAGGCCCAGCAGGTCGACGCCGATCTGACGGGCGCGCTCGGGCGCCACATAGGGGTCGTAGGCCACCAGCCGCATGCCGAAGGCACTCGCCCGCTGGGCCACCAGGGTGCCGACCCGGCCGAGGCCGATGATGCCGAGCGTCTTGCCGTGCAACTCGACACCCTCCCACCGCGACCGCTCCCAGCTCCCACCGGTGAGGGCGGCGTGAGCCTGGGGGATGTTGCGGGCCTGGGCGAGCAGTAGCGCCATCGTGTGTTCGGCATTGGAGAGGATGTTCGACTGCGGCGCGTTCACCACCATCACGCCCCGGCGGGTGGCCGTCGCGACGTCGATGTTGTCGACGCCGATGCCGGCTCGACCCACGACCACCAGCTCGTCGGCCGCCTCGAGGACGTCGGCCGTCACCTTCGTGGCGGAGCGGACGATCAGCGCGTGCGCGCCCCGCACGGCGGCAAGCAGCCCGTCGGGCGCGAGCCCGAGGCGCACGTCGACCTCGTGGCCGGCGTCGCGCAGGACGCCCAGTCCCCGCTCGGCGATCTCCTCGGTGACCAGCACGCGAGTCATGCCGCGTTACTCCGCCTCGGCCAGGAGCTTGCCCATGCGGGTCACGCCCTCGACCAGGTCGTCGTCGCCCAGCGCGTACGACAGGCGGCCGTAGCCGGCTGCGCCGAACGCCTCGCCCGGCACGATCGCCACCCCGACCTCGTCGAGCACGAGGCCGGCGAGCTCGAGCGTGGTGCCGGCGCGCCGCCCGCGGATCTCGCGGCCCACCACGCCCGCGAACGACGGGAAGCAGTAGAACGCGCCCTGGGGCTCGACACAGCTCACCCCTGGGATCTCGTTGAGCAGCTCGTGCATGCGCCGGCGCCGGCGGTCGAAGGCGGCCCGCATCATGGCGACCGCGGAGAGATCGCCGGACACTCCCGCCAATGCCGCAACCTGCGAGACGTTGGCGACGTTCGACGTCGAGTGCGACTGCAGGTTGGTCGCGGCGACCGTGACGTCAGGCGGGGCGATCATCCACCCGACGCGCCAGCCGGTCATGGCGTACGTCTTCGCTACGCCGTTCACCACGACGCAGCGCTCGGCGAGCTCCGGCACCAGCGCCGGCATCGAATGGAACGACGCGTCGCCGTACACGAGGTGCTCGTAGATCTCGTCGCTGATCACCCAGATGCCGTGCTCGGCGGCCCACCTCCCGATGGCCTCCACCTCGGCGCGCGGGTACACGGCGCCGGTCGGGTTCGACGGCGACACGAAGATCATCGCCTTCGT
>VAXF01000081.1 GCA_005888395.1 Actinomycetota bacterium
AGCCCGTGTCGCCGCCATGGTTGCCGCGGGGGTGGTGGCGATGCTCCTCGCCATCGCCCGGCCGCTGCTGTTCGCCAGCCTCGACGAGGCGGTGGCGTCGGCCCGCGGCGTTCCGGTGCGTGCGCTCGGCGTCGGCTTCCTCGGCCTGGTCGGCGCGAGTGCGGCCGAGGCCACCCAGGCCGTCGGCGCGCTGCTGCTGCTCGGCCTGCTCGCCGCGCCGGCCGGAACCGCCGTCCGGCTCACGTCTCGTCCTTACCGCGCCCTGTGGCTGTCGGCTCTCATCGCCACGCTGGCGATGTGGGGCGGCCTGACCCTGAGCTACCTCGCTCCCCGCATCCCACCGAGCTTCGCCATCCTGGCCTTGAGCACCCTCTTCTACGTTGCGTCGTTCGCGCCCCGCACAAACAGGAGATACGGGTCGGAAAACGACCGCGATCTCGACCTCGACTTCGTTCATTTCTGACCTGGCAGGAGTACTCTGTGGGTGTCCTCGAAGGGACGCCTGGTTTGGGCAGGACGGCCGCGTGCTCGTCGCCCGGTACAGGCTCGACGCCTCTTCTGAACAAACAGAGGAGGCACCATGGAGCCTGGCGAAGACCAGCGCTACGCAAACATCCCCCAACAGCTCGCCGACACCCTCACGCAGCTAACCGACCTGCTCCTCGGCGAGGTGGATCTCGATGCCATCCTGAATCTCGTCGTCTCGAGCGCGCCCAGCGCCATCGGCGCGGCGGACGCGGCCAGCATCACACTGCTGAAGACAGGCAGCTTCGAGACCCGCCACGCCACCTCGGATGACGCGCGGGAGGTCGACGCGGTGCAGTACGCGTCGGGCCACGGGCCCTGCATCGCCGCCGCCCAGGAGAACGCGCGCCACAACGTGTCGTTGGTCGAGACGACGCCGGATTGGCCGGAGTTCGCGGCGGCGGCCATCGAACGAGGCTTCCGTGGCGTGCTCTCCACCCCCCTCGCCGTCGGTGACTGCAAGCTCGGGTCCCTCAACCTCTACTCCCGGAGCGTGGGGGAGTTCCCGCCGGTCGCCGTGGCCGCCGCCCAGGTGCTGGCCCACCAGGCCTCGGTCGTGCTCGCCAACGCTGTTGCCTACGCGACCGCCAGCGTGCTCAACGACCAGCTGCGCGAAGCGCTGGCGAGCAGGGATGTGATCGGGCAGGCCAAGGGGATCCTGATGGCTCGAGAGCGCTGTACCCCCGACGAGGCATTCGACATCCTGCGTCGAGGCTCTCAGCGCACCAACCACAAGCTCCGAGACGTGGCCCAGCACCTCGTCGATGCCAATGCGGCGAGCCGGGACGACGGTTGAGCCACCAGGAACCTGCCGTAATCCTCGAGGCGGCCCGCCAGCAGGCGACCATGAGCGTGGTCGGGCTCTGGATCGCCTACGTGGCCCTCGGCGGCACCGAGAGCCTGGCCCAGGTCGGGCACTTCCTCGCGGGCAGCGCTGCGCCGGATGCACCCCAGTGGGACGTGCTCGCGCAGGCTCTCAACGACAGCTTCGTCGGCCTGGACCTCGACCATCCCGTGCCCTACTTCGACGAGCTCGGCTCGCTGTAGACACCGCCTGCTATGTCGTCGCAAAGCGGACCGCGACGAGGGCCGCGAGCCGGCCGTTGCCCTCGCCTCCGACGAGGTACGCGGTCTCGCCGATGACGGCCACGCCGGCGTCTGCGACCGCCTCGGGCAGCGGCCCTGCGCGCGAGACCGCGGCATGCACGGGGTCGAAGCGCAGCATCTCGTCAGAAGGCGACCCGCCGACCCGTCCGCCCACCACGACGACCTGACCGCCGATGACCGCCGCCGCCGCGTGCGAGCGCGCCTCGGGGAGGTGCCCGACGACGCGCGCGCGGCGCGACGCGGGGTCGACCTCCTGGATGTCGCTTGTGGCTCCGGCCGGGCCCTCGCCGCCGAAGAGATAGATCTTCGAGCCCACCACGCCCACCGCGGGATAGCGCACCGGATCCGGCAGCTGCGCCACGACGTCGAATTGGATGCCGTCGGAGGTCTCGAGGACGTCGGCGACCGGCCGGCTCCCGTCGTACCCGCCGAGCAGGTAGACGCGGTCGCCGATCGACGCGGAGACGAGGTCGGAACGCGACGTCGGCAGACGGCCGACGACACGGCCGACCCCCGCATCGTCGAACGACTGCACCGTCGCGATCGTCTTCGCCTCTCCCCCGCCGAAGACGAGCCACTCCCGCCCGACCCGCGCGCCGGCGGCGTCGTGCGTGGCCACGGCAAGGTCACCCAAGTGGCGAAGGGCACCCGTCGACGGATCGACGCGGTACACGCCGGCGGCCGACGACGATCCTGCGGTGAGCCCGCCGAGAACGACCAACTGGTCGCCGTCGGCGACCACCACGGCGCGCGACACGGGCGCCGGCAGGCTGGCGACCACGGACGCCTGCAGCACCGTGGGCCCCGTCTTCGGGGCCGTCGTCCTGTGCGTTGTCTTCGTCGTGCCGGCGGCGGCCGGGTGGCGAGCGGACGACGCGCTGCACGCCGCCAGCAGGACGGCGCCGAGGACCGCCGCGGCTGTGTGAACTCGGCTCAGCCGTTCACGCGACCTGCGTAGATCGGTGTGCCGACCTCGTAGATCGACGCGTAGCGCACCACGTCGCCGGTGTGAGGGGCATGGATCATCGTGCCGTTGCCCACGTAGATCCCGACGTGCGAGAGATCGCCGAAGAAGAACACGAGGTCTCCCGGAGCCAGATCGCTGAGCGGGATGTGGGTGGTCTCCGCGTACTGGGAGCCGCTGTAGTGGTCGAGCGACACCCCGGCCGCCCGCCAAGCCCACATCGTCAGGCCCGAGCAGTCGAAGCTGTCCGGGCCGGCTGCTCCCCATTCGTAGGGCTTACCCAGCTGCCGCTGCGCCGCGGCCACGGCGACGGCGCCCCTGCCGTTCGGTGGCGGCAGGGGCCCGGTCGTGAGGTCGGCAGCCGCACGCGCACGCGCCGCGGCCACGGCCGCGGCGCGCGCCTGCTGCGCAAGGAACGCGCGCGTGCGGGCGGCGAGCGCAAGCGCCTGGCGACGCTGTTCTGCGGCGACGAGGATCGCGAGCTCGCCCTTCACCTTCGCAAGGGTCGCCGTCTGCTGGCCGACGGCCTGCTGGGCCGCGGTCCTCGCTCGCCCCAGGGCCGCGCTGGCCGCGGCTTCGTCGTTGCGCACGACGCTCAGCTCCGCCTGGCGGGCGCGCGCGTCCTCACCTGCCGCCCGCAGCGCATCGAGCACCGTTGTCTGGTAGCCAGAGGCCGCGTCGAGGTACTGCTGCGCGACCCCGAGGTCCCCGGCGTCGTGCTGGGCGAGGAACGTGCCCAGCGCGTTCGTCGAACCACCGTGTACGTAAGCGTCGACGGCGATCGACCTCAACCGCGCGCGCGTGTCGAGCGCGCCCTGTTCGGCGCGAGCGGCGGCGGCGGTGGCCGCCGAGAGCTTGGCGTTGACGTCGCGCACCCGGAGCCGGGCCGCGTCATAGCGCTCCGACAACTGATCGATCCGTCTGTTCAGCGCGTCGATCTGGCGGGCGACGCCGGCGGCCTGCGCCCGCTTGTCGGCGATCGCATCCGCGCCCGCTACGCCTGGTGTGACCGCGCCGATCACCGCACAAGCGAGGACGACCGCTACCACATGGCGCAAATGCCGCGACACGACCTGCCCGGCGAACTCGACCATGTGCTCTCGACCCTAACCACCGGTCGAGGCCGCGTTGGGCATGCAGCAGGAGACCGGCGCGGCGGCAGCGAAATGTCTCTCGGTGCGAACCCGCCTCGTCACCGCAGCGAGCGTGACGCTTCTCCTGCTCGCCGGCTCGCTCACCGTGGCCCGCAGCGGCGAGCCTCCGCTCGCGTTGTCGCTGGTCAACGCGGCCCGTCACGCCCCCACGTTCCGCATCGGGTTCGACAAGGAGCTGCTCGACCCCGATCCGGCCGACGTCGCCGCGCACACCGTGCACCTCGGCGGCTACGGGCTCTTCCCGACGCGCGCCACCAACGGCCCGATGGTGCTGCCCGACGGCACGCCCGAGCACCTCTTCGTGCGGGCGATGGCCATCGTCAACCACCGCGGGAAGGCGCTCCTGCTCGCCGACCTCGAGAACCAGGGCACGTTCGCGGCGTACAAGCAGTGCGCGTGCGGGATCTGGGACGTGCGCCGGCAGGTGGCCGCCGACCGGCACCTCCCCGTCGAGAGCATCGTCGTCAACAGCGACCACAGCCACAGCGGGCCCGACCTCATCGGGCTGTGGGGCGGCGTGCCCGTGCACTACCTCCAGTACGTGCACGACCAGACGGTGAAGGCCTTGGAAGCAGCCCTCGACAATGCGGTGCCCGCAAATCTGCTCGCCGGATCGTCCAACCCGGTGATGCCCACGCCTGGCGAGGGCGGCTACGTCGCGGGATCAGCCACGCCGGGCGAGTCGCTGGTGCACAGCCAGTTCGGCCAGGACACCGTGACCGGCCACGACGAGAGCCTCGTCGACACGGAGCTGCGCGTGCTTCAAGCGGTCACACCCGACGGCCGTCTCCTCGGCACGTTGATCAACTACGCCGCTCACGCCACCACCACCGGCTCGGGCAACCTGCTCTACTCGGCCGACTGGCCCGGGTGGGTGGCCAGGAAGACCGAGCAGGCACTGGGCGAGCCGGTTGCCGTGACGATGGTGGCCGATGTCGGCCGGAGCCAGCCGCCCCGTCCCAACACTGGATCGCCCTGCGGGCAGGGCTACGCGGGGGGCTGCGACGCCGACAAGCTCGACACGTACTCGCGGATCATGCTGCCGTTCGTCGTCGACGCCGTCACCCACGCCGCCGCCGTCACGAACGATGGCATCGACAATCGCGAGGTGTTCACGAGGGAGCCGGCCACGAACCCGGCTCTGCTCGCGGTCAGCTACAGCGGCGAACTGCCGGCCAACGGCTACGGCGCGTACCGGTCGACGACGACGCCATGGGTGACCGGCAACGTGATCGGCACGTTCGCATCGGCACACCGCGTCGGTGACCTTCTCCTCACTGCCGCCCCGGGCGAGGCCTACCCCGACATTCGCTTCGGCCTCGAGCGCTCGGTCACCGGCTTCAGCAAGGTCTTCACGTTCGGATTGGCGAACGACCAGCTGGGGTACCTCGTCGCGCCCGCCAGCGAGTACCCGTGGATCACGGTCAGCGTCCCCGGCAACGACAACGCCTTCTTCAACGTGTCGGCTGCCTACGGCGACCATCTCCTGTGCAGCCAGACCGCCGCGGCCACCGCGCTCGGCTTCGCGCCGACCGGCGATCCTCTGCCCTACGGCAGCGACGCGAACCCGCCCGCGTGCCCGGCCTATGCAGCGAGCGATCTCGTGCCCATGGGCCCGGCACCGCAGCAGCCCTGGCCCTTCGGCGACGGCGTCCAGGGCTCGCCCAGCTCCTGACGACATAGCCGCGTTCTCTCTTCTCGCTCAGGTCAGCGCATGTACCGTACGCACGTGGCCAACTTCGAGGTGCCCGGAGATCTCACCTTCAACCGCGGACCGATTGCCGACCCCGAAGCGTTCGCTCGTGACGCCGGGGCCGCATCGTGGCTGTTCCTCTGTGGCGAAGAGTTCGCAGCGATGGACGGGGGCATGTCATACGCGGAGGTGCAGTCCGCCGTTCCGAAGTCCGAGAACATCATCGCCGATCCACCGCGCGTGTTGGACATCGACATGGCGCGACAGCAGATGGTCGCGCTCGATAGATTGCCGCGCCCGACGCTGGTCACGTGCCGGGCCGGGCCTCGGTCTTCGGCGGTGGTGTACCTCTACGCTGGTCTGCGGGCGGGGGCATCAGCCGGCGAGGTGCTCGCACGTGCAGATGAAGACGCCGCGCCTTTCGCGGGCTTCGACGACCTGCGGGCTTTCGTCACGCAGGGCCTCGAGGAGCTCGCTCCCGACGCCTGACTCTCGAGCCCGCGGTTCCCTACGTCGGCCCTGCACGAAGCCCTAGCCTCGGGGCATGGCCGACCGGCTCGCCCTGGAGGACCCGCTCAAGCATCAGCCGCTCACGCTCACGCTGGCCCCCACGGGCGAGCTCGAGGTCATCGGCCACCAGCGCAAGCCGCGTCCCGCTCACCTGAAGGCACTCACCGCGTCGCTCGAGCGCATGGGCTTCCTCACCCCGTTGGTCGTGGTGGAGCGGAACGGGAAGTACGTCATCATCGACGGCCAGCACCGCTTCCAGGCCGGAGTGGAGCTGGGCGTGAAGGAGTTTCCGGTCGTCGTCGTGCCCGAGAATCTGGCCCGGCGGATGATGAGCCTGAACGTCGAGCAGAACCTCAACATCCGCGAGCGCTCGACGATCGCGCTGTCGATCTATCGCGAGATGCTCGAAGAGTCACCGACACGCCCGGAGGATGACGGCGAAGTCGTGGACGTGATCGAGACTGCACACCTCTTGACCCTCGGCCTTGCCTACGAAGGATCCGGGCGGCTGGCCGGCAGTGCCTTCGAACCGATCTTGAAGAACTGCGACGGCTTCCTCGACAGACCCTTGAAGGAGGCCTACGAGGTACGCCAGGGGCGCGCACACATGGTGCTCGAGGCGGCGAAGCGCGTGAAGGCGGTGGAAGACGCCCTCAAGGCCCTAGGAGCGTGGCACTCGATGGCCCGCTACCAGATCATCAGCTACGCGAACCCGGCCAAGCGGGCGCGCAAGGCGTCCGACTTCGACACGACCTTCGCGAAGTTCATCGCGACCCTCGAAGACCTCGAGGCGTCGCCCAAGAAGGTCCTGCGCGAGAAAGTCGAGTAGGCGCCCCTCACGCTGGCCGAGGACGAACAGCGGGTCACACGGCGGTTCGGCCCGCGTCGATGCTGAAGACGCTCCCAGTAATCGAGCGCGCCTCGTCGGTCATCAGGTGCACGGCCAAGGCAGCGACGTCGCCTGCCTCGACGAGCTGACCGAGAGGCACCCCTTGGAGCTGACGTTCGATGTGACCGGCGACGCCACGGGTCATCGGCGTCTCGGTGAGCCCGGGCGCGATCACGTTCACGCGGATGGCTCGGGGCGCGAGCTCGAGCGCCAGGCTCCGGGCGATGGCGTGCACACCGGCCTTTGCCGCGACGTAGGGCAGGAGCCCGACGCCTGGACGCAGCGCGAGCGACGAGCCGGTCGCGAGGAGCAAGCCCCCGTTGGGCCCGAAGTGCGGGATAGCGGCGCGGAACGTGAGCATGACGCCGGTGAGGTCGACTGCCAGAACCCGATTCCACTCATCGAGATCGAGCTCGGTCACA
>VAXF01000318.1 GCA_005888395.1 Actinomycetota bacterium
CACACCTTCTGACCGGTGACGACCCACTCGTCGCCGTCGCGCACGGCCCGGCACTGGAGACTGGCGAGGTCGGACCCCGCGCCCGGCTCGCTGAAGAGCTGGCACCACGCCATCTCGCCCGACAGGATCGGCCGCAACCAGCGCGCCTTCTGGTCGTCGTTGCCGTGGGCAATGATCGTGGGGCCCGCCAGCATCAGACCCAGCCCGCCCGGCGGCCCGGGCGCGCCGGCGTCGCGGAAGGCGGCGATCACCTCGGCCAGCGCGTCGGACGACAGGCCCTTCCCGTGCCACTCGACGGGCCACGTCGGTGCGCCCCACCCCGAGTCGGCCAGCCGCTGCCACCACTCCCCCAGCGTCAGGTCGGGATCCCATTGCTCGTCGAGCCAGCCCCGCACGTCTTCTTTTACGGACATGCGCGCAGGCTAGGCGAGGCGCGACGCCTCCGCGACCTCCCGCGCCCGGTGCAGCGCGACCCGCATGAGGCCCGATCCGAACGTGGCCCGGCGCACGCCGAGCTCCTCGAGGCGTGCCGTCGACGGTGGCCCGTCCCGCACGAACACGTTGACCGGGCAGCCCAGCCCGTCGACGAACGCGGCGATGGTCGGCTCGTCGGACACGCCGATCGGGTAGACGCAGTCGGCGCCGGCGTCGCGGTAGAGACGGCCGCGGCGGAGCGCCTCGTCGAGGCGCGTCTCGGGCGGGCCCACCTGACGGACGTGAACGTCGACCCGCGCGTTCAGCACGAGATCGACGCCGGCCGCACGCCCGGCGTCCTTCACCGCGGCCAGCCGTTCTGCCTGCGCCTCGGCGTCGACGAGCGGACCGTCGCCGCGGTGGTCGGTGTCCTCGAGGTTGAGCCCGACGGCGCCGGCGGCGATCACCCGCCCGGCCAGCTCGGCGGACGGCAGGCCGTA
>VAXF01000082.1 GCA_005888395.1 Actinomycetota bacterium
GGGAACGGCTGGCGCCACACGATCTCCTCGGGCAGCCCCAGCTCCTCGCCGATGCGGCGGACCTCGTCCTTGAACAGGCTGCGCAGCGGCTCGACGAGCTCGAAGCCCATGTCGTCGGGGAGGCCGCCGACGTTGTGGTGGCTCTTGATGCGCGCCGCGTCACGCGTGCCCGACTCGATCACGTCGGGGTACAGCGTTCCCTGCACGAGGAAGCGCGCGTCCTCCAAGCCCCCTGCGGCGTCCTCGAACACGCGGATGAACGTCTCCCCGATGACCTTGCGCTTCTCCTCCGGGTCGACCACGCCCGCCAGCCGGTCGGCGAAACGATCCTCGGCCCGCGCGTGGATCAGCTCGATGCCCTGGTGGCGGTGGAACGTGTCGACCACCTGCTCGGCCTCGCCCTCGCGCAGGAGGCCGGTGTCGACGAAGACGCACGTGAGCTGCGGAGGGCGGCGGCGACTGCGGAGTCGACGCCGCCGGAGAGGCCGCAGATGACGCGCGCGTCCCCGACCTGCGATCGGACGGTGTCGATCGACTGCTCGATGATCGATGTCATCGTCCATGTCGGACGGCAGCCGCACACGTCGAACAGGAAGTGCTTGAGGATCTCCTGCCCCCGCGGCGTGTGGGCGACCTCCGGGTGGAACTGCACGCCGTAGATGGCGCGGCCGGGATCCTCGAGGGCGGCGACGGGAACCTCGTCGGTGCGCGCCGTGACCTGGAAGCCGGCCGGCGCGACGACGATCGAATCGGCGTGGCTCATCCACACGTCCTGCTTCGGCGGCAGGTCGCCGAACAGCTTCGACGGCGCCGTCGCGGTGACCTCGAGGGCGGTCCGCCCGTATTCGCCCCGCCCGGTGCGCGCCACCTCCCCGCCGAGCTGCCGGGCGACGAGCTGCGCGCCGTAGCAGATGCCGAGGATCGGCACGCCCGTGCCGTAGACGGCCGAGTCGAGCGACGGCGCGCCGGCGACGTGCACCGAGGCCGGCCCACCGGAGAAGACGATGCCCTTGGGCCGGAGCGCCAGCATCTCGGCGACGGGCATGTCGTGCGGGACGATCTCGCTGTAGACGTGCGCCTCCCGCACACGCCGGGCGATCAGCTGCGCGTACTGCGCCCCGAAGTCGACGACGAGGACGGTGTCGAACGCGTCAGTCACGACAGGGGCGTCAGTGCCCCATGCCGATGCCCTGCGAGCGTTGCAGGGTCTTGCCCTCGGTGCGGATGGCGGGGGCCACCATCACCTCGGCCTTCTGGAACTCCTTGACGGTCTCGTACCCGCACGTGGCCATCGAGGTGCGCAGGGCGCCGAACAGGTTGAGCCTGCCGTCGTTCTCGTGGGCCGGGCCCACGAGCACCTCGCGCAGCGTGCCCCGAGGCTCGGTGCGTACTCGTGCGCCGCGCGGGAGCGTGGGATGGAACGTGGCCATGCCCCAGTGGTAGCCGCGCCCGGGCGCCTCGTGCGCCGCCGCCAGCGGCGAGCCGATCATGACCGCGTCGGCCCCGCACGCGATGGCCTTGGCGATGTCGCCGCCCGTGCTCATGCCGCCGTCGGCGATCACCTGCACGTACACACCGGTCTCGTCGAGATGGCGCATGCGAGCACCGGCGGCGTCGGCGATGGCGGTGGCCTGCGGCACCCCGATGCCGAGCACGCCCCGGGTCGTGCACGCCTGTCCGGGCCCGACGCCCACGAGGACGCCGACCGCGCCGGTGCGCATCAGGTGGAGCGCGGCCTGGTACGAGGCGCACCCACCGACGATGACCGGGATCTCCAGCTCGCGGATGAAACGCTTGAGGTTCAGCGGCTCGACCGTGCGCGACACGTGCTCCGCCGACACCACCGTGCCCTGGATCACCAGCAGGTCGAGCTCGGCTTCGAGGATCGTGCCGACGTAGCGCTCGGCCCGCTGCGGGGTGAGCGAGGCGCAGGACACCACACCGGCGTCGTTGATCTCGCGGACGCGCCGCGCGATCAGCTCTTCCTTGATCGGCTCGCCGTAGATCTGCTGCATCCGCAACGTCGCCTTGTCGGGCTCGAGACCGGCGATCTCCTCGAAGAGTGGGTCGGGGTCGTCGTAACGGGTCCACAGACCTTCGAGGTTCACGACGCCGATGCCACCGAGGCGTCCGACCTCGATCGCCGTCGCCGGGCTGACGACGCCATCCATCGCCGCGGCCATCAGTGGCAGCTCGAGACGGAAGGCGTCGATCTCCCACGTGATGTCGACGTCCTCGGGGTCGCGTGTGCGCCGGCTGGGCACGATGGCGATGTCGTCGAACCCGTAGGCGCGCCGTCCGGACTTGCCGATCCCGATCTCGAGCTCAGCCATTAGAGACCGCCCCCCGTCGACATCGCCGGCGATGTCGTCACTCTGTACCCGTTGGCGCGTCGCCCGGACTTGCCGATCCCGATCTCGAGCTCAGCCAATACCGGCCCCCTTATTCGCCCCGTGAACCTCTCAGAATAGACGCCACTCTCTCAGCCACCGGTGAGGGTGAGCAGCATCAGAAGTTGCCGCAGGATGCGGGCGGTCGCGCCCCAAACGGTCTCGCCCTCGAGCTCGAAGAACGACACGTCGCGCGGCCCCATGGGCAGCTCCCAGATCTCCTCTCGAAAAACGCCGTCGTCGAGCAGCTCGGCCACGGCGATGTCGAAGACGCGCTCGATCTCGGCCGGGTTCGGGCTGGTGTCCGGGCGTCCGTCGAGCTCGCCGACGAACGGCGCGACGACGAACCGGCTGGCCACGGTGGCGAGCCGGTCGAGCTCGCCCAGGACCCTCACCTGATCCGAGGCGAGGCCGATCTCCTCGCGGGCCTCCCGGAGGGCGGCGGCCAGCAGATCCTCGCCCGGGTCCTGCCGACCGCCCGGGAAGGCAACCTCGCCCCGGTGCGCGGTGAGCTCGCTCGAACGGCGGGTGAGCAGCACGTGGAGGCGACCTTCGTCCTCGAACAGCGGCACGAGCACGGCCGCGGCGCGCGATCCCTCCACGGTGAAGGGCGGCGGTGCGCCTCGACCACGCCCTGCCATCACCGTTCGCACGCGCCCGAGGTCGACCGCCGCCCGCTCGCCCGGGCTCAGGCCGGCCCACGGGGCCTCCCGGCCCGGACGCGCGCCCGGGGGCCGCGGAACGTGCTGCGGCCCGCCTCTCAGCGCGACTGGGGCTCCGGTTGGGGCTCCTGGGCCGCCCGCTCGGCGAGCTCCTCGAGGAGCTCCCGCAGCCCACCCGTCTTCAGGTTGCTGATGACCCTGCCGGGAGGCGTCTCTCCCCGCTCCCACTCCATCCACCACGAAAGCAGCTTGCGCGGGTCTGCAGGCGGCCGCTCCACACCGGTCAGCCTACGGCCGGCGGCAGGCGGCCCGAGACGGGATCAGACGGTGCCGGTGCCGGTGTCGTACGAGGGGGGCGGCGGGGTGGTCGTCGTCGTGGTGGTCGACGGCGGCGGCTTGGGCGGGAATCCCCTCGGCCGCGCCGTGGTGGTCGTGGTGGGAGCGATCGTCGTGCTCGTCGTCGACGTGGACGACGTCGTCGTCGAGGAGGTCGTCGACGTCGAGCTCGTGGTCGTCGGCGTGACCACCTGCGGCGCGGCCGCAGTGACGATCGAGGGCGGCAGGTTCAGCCGCGAGACGAGTTGCTCGAGCTGGCGGATGCGCAGGGCGGCGGCGGCCAGCAGCTGGTCGCGCTTGGGGTCGCCCGCGGGAAGCAGCGTGGCCGTCTGCTGGGCCTTGGCCGCCGCGCTCCGGGCCGACGCGAGCGCCGCGGGAACCGCAGCCGCGTTTCCGGTTGCGACGGCCTTCTGCACGGCGCCGGTCTGCTGGTCGAGCACCTGCAGGTATCGCGCCGCCCGGGCGAACGCGAGCTGCCGCTCGGGAACGGCGGCGTGCGGAGACCGGCTGACAAGCGCGACGGCGGCGACCACGATGGCGGCGGCGGCCGCGATGGCCGGCGCGAGACGCCCTGGCGCGGGCAGGCGCGACCACGGGCGGGCCTGTCGCGCGGCCAGGGCGGCGCGCATCGCGACGAGCGGCTCGTGGGGTGTGGGGACGTCACGGACCGCCTCGGCCCGCAGCGCGTCGGCGATCCCGAGCTCGGCCGCGACCGGCCTCGCCTGATCCGGCAGCACGGCGCCGTCGAGGGCGGCGTCGAGCAGCGCGGCGCGTTCATCGACGGCCCCCGGCACCACTCGACCTCGGAACAGCTTCACGTCGTGAGCTTCCTCGCCATCGCCTCGAGCGCCCGCAACTGCTGCATGCGGACGGCACCCGGCCGCTTGCCCACGATCTCGCCCACCTGCTCGGACGTCAGACCGGCGCACACTCGCAGCCACACGACCTCGCGGTCGTCGGCCGGCAGCGACGCCAGCGCGGCCCGCACCTCGACCGCGTCCTCCTCGGCCGAAACGCGCTCGTCGGGCCCTTGGAGCCCGAGGTCGACGACTTCGCCGGATTCGGCTTGGAGGCGGACCCGGCTGCGCGCCCGGAGCCGGTCGGTGGCGACGTTACGGGCGATCGAGAAGAGCCAGGCCCGGAACGAGTCGGCGCCCCCGCGCAGCGACCGCACCTTCTGGAGGGCGCGCAGGAACGTCTCGGAGAGCGCCTCCGCGGCGTCGTCCCTGTCGCCCAACCGGAGGACCAGGAACCCCATCAGACCCTTCCCATATGCGACGTAAGCCGCCTCCCAGGCATGGCGGTCCCCCCGTTTGGCCGCTTCGACGACCTGATCGTCGAGATGCGCACCCGGGCTGCTCCGGGCGGGTGGCCGCGTAGGAAGACGCTGCCCATTGCCGGTTGTCACGACCGGCGCCTCCGTCGTCCGCTGCTCCGCCTGCTCGCGGGGACCCGTCACGCTGCTCCTCGGCCTGCACCGGGCACGGCTCGTGACCTCCCCGGGGCGTTGCTGCGATCGCCTCGAGGGTACCCGGTCGGCGAGCCTCTTATACGCCGGCTGCGACCAGCACGAAGTCGGTTCCGAAGCCCAGGAGCAGGCCCAGGAGCAGGCCCCACATGAGCATCTCCTTGTGCCCCAGGCGCTGGGCGACGGTGAGCAGCTGTACGACGACGTAGAGGATCGAGCCCGCAGCGAGGGCGAGGAACGTCATCGCCAGCGTGGCGCTCACGAACGAGCGTCCGATCACCGTGCCCAGGAACGTGGGACCACCGCCGATGAGCCCCAGCACGGCGAGGAGGCCCCAGCTCGGCATGGTCGCCTCCGCCGCCAGTGGCGCCACGATGCCGAAGCCCTCCGTCGCGTTGTGGAGGCCGAAGCCGATGATGAGGAGGAGCGCCAGGCTGACGTCGCCCTTGGCCGCCGACTGGCCGATCGCCAGCCCCTCGGAGAAGTTGTGGAGCCCGATGCCCACCGCCACGAGGAACGCCAGCTCGCGGCCGCTGGTGATGACGATCGGCCGGTGGTGCGCCCGCAGCTCCTCCACGGCCGCGGCGCCCGGCCCGAGGCTCGCGGCGCGCGGCCGGGTGGCCAGCCAGCGGTCGTAGTACACGAGCCCCATGAGGCCCAGGGCGAGGGCGGCGGTGAACAGCGCCGCCAGCCAGGCGAAGTGGCCCCACGAGCCGCCGTGGTGGCTGGCCTCGTCGAGGGCGTCCTCGACCGGCGCGATCCCGTGCTCGAACACCTCGATGAGGAGGAACACCAGGATGCCGATGGCGACGGCGTTGAGCATCGCCCGCACCCGCGGCGCCGGGCTGCGCATGCGGCCCATCGGGAGCCCCAGGAAGATCGTGGACCCGGCGATCCCCCCCAACAGCAGCACCCGCGCCCACGACATAGTTAGGCAACCCTAACAAAATCGTTGAGGTCCTGACAACCCGTCAGGTTTTCAAGCTCACAATGAAGAGGGGCCGAGGTGGGCGGGTGGCGCGTAGGGCGGGGCCCGCCGGCAAGCGAAGCGCAGCCGGTGGGAGGGACCCTGAGCGACAGGACCCGCCCACCGGGGGCGGCGCGGACCCTCTTACATCATCCCCATGCCGCCCATGCCGCCGCCGGGCATGCCGGCAGGGGCCTTCTCCTCCTCGGGCTTGTCGGCGACGAGCGATTCCGTCGTCAGCAGCAGGCCCGCGATGGAGGCGGCGTTCTGGAGGGCCGAGCGGGTGACCTTGGCCGGGTCGATGACGCCGGCCTTCAGCAGGTCTTCGAACTCGCCGGTGAGGGCGTTGAGCCCGATCGAGCCGCTCTCGCGCTCGACGTGCTCCACCATCACAGAGCCCTCGAGCCCGGCGTTCTGGGCGATCCACTTGAGCGGCTCCTCGAGCGCCTTGCGCACGATGGCCGCGCCGGTGGCTTCGTCGCCCTTGAGCTTCTGGCTGTCGATGGAGCCGCGGGCCCGGATCAGCGCGACTCCCCCGCCGGCGACCACGCCTTCCTCGATGGCGGCGCGCGTCGCGGAGAGCGCGTCCTCGATGCGGTGCTTCTTCTCCTTGAGCTCGATCTCGGTGGCGGCGCCGACCCGGATGACGGCCACCCCCCCCGACAGCTTGGCCAGCCGTTCCTGGAGCTTCTCCTTGTCCCAGTCGGAGTCGGTGTCGTCGATCTCGCGCTTGATCTGGGCGATGCGGCCCTTCACCTCGTCGGTGGTGCCCCCGCCCTCGACGATCGTGGTGTCGTCCTTGGTGACGATCACCTTCCGGGCCTTGCCCAGCAGGTCGAGGCTGACGTTCTCGAGCTTGAGCCCGACCTCTTCGGAGATGACCTGGCCGCCGGTGAGGATGGCGATGTCCTGGAGCATCGCCTTGCGGCGGTCGCCGAAGCCGGGCGCCTTCACGGCCACCGACTTGAACGTGCCGCGAATCTTGTTGACCACGAGCGTGGCCAGTGCCTCGCCCTCGACGTCCTCGGCCACCACGAGCAACGGCTTCCCCGACTGGATGACCTTCTCGAGCACGGGGAGCAGGTCGTGGACGGCGCCGATCTTCTGGTTCGCGAGCAGGACGTAGACGTCCTCGAGCACCGACTCCTGACGCTCGGGGTCGGTCACGAAGTGCGGTGACAGGAAGCCCTTGTCGAACTGCATGCCCTCGGTGAACTCGAGCTCCATCCCAAACGTCTGGGACTCCTCGACGGTGACCACGCCGTCCTTGCCGACCTTGTCGATGGCGTCGGAGATCACCTCGCCGATCGTCTGATCCGCCGCGGAGATGGCCGCGACCTGGGCGATCTCGGACTTGTCGTCGACTTCCTTGGCCTGGTCCTTGATCGCCTTGACCACGGCGCCGACGGCCTTGTCGATGCCCTTCTTGAGCGCCAGCGGGTTGGCGCCGGCGGTGACGTTGCGCAGCCCCTCGTGCACCAGCGCCTGGGCCAGCACCGTCGCGGTCGTGGTGCCGTCGCCCGCGACGTCGTTGGTCTTGGTGGCGACCTCCTTGACGAGCTGGGCGCCCATGTTCTCGAACGGGTCCTCCAGCTCCACCTCCTTGGCAATGGTGACGCCGTCGTTTGTAATCGTGGGGGCGCCGAACTTCTTCTCGAGCACGACGTTGCGGCCCTTCGGCCCGAGGGTGACCTTGACCGCGTCGGCGAGTTT
>VAXF01000083.1 GCA_005888395.1 Actinomycetota bacterium
CCTTCCGCCGCACTGCGGGCAGGGCTGGCTGAAGGAGAACGGGCCCTGGTTCTCCTCGATCGTGCCGCGGCCCGCGCAGCGCGGGCAGACCACGGGGCTGGTGCCGGGCGCCGCACCCGTGCCGTGGCACGTCGAGCAGGTCGACTCGCTCGTGACGTGGACCGTCGTGGTGACGCCGTTCACCGCGTCGAGGAACGACAGGTGCAGCTCCGTCTCGAGGTCGTCGCCGCGCGCGGGTCCGGCGCCGCGGCCACGCGCCGCGCGTCCGCGACCGAACAGTCCGCCGAACAGATCACCCAGGTCGCCGACGAACGTGAACCCCTCTGCGCCCGGGCCGGCCGTGAAGCCGCCACCACCGCCCGGCGCGAAGCCCATCGGACCCAGCCGGCGCATCTCGTCGTACTGCTTGCGCCTCTCGGAGTCGCCGATCACGTCGTAGGCGGCCGAGACCTCCTTGAAACGCTCCTCGGAGCCCGGGTTCTGATCGGGGTGGTACTGCTTGGACAGGCGCCGGTAGGCGGCCTTGATCTCCTTCTGCGTCGCGTGCTCGGGCACGCCGAGGACCTTGTAGTAGTCCTTCTCGAACCACTCGCGCGGCGGGGCCTGCTGCGCCATCGCCTCAGCCCCTGACCTTCACCATCGCCGGGCGCAGCACCCGGCCCTTCCAGCGGTAGCCGGCCCGCATGACTTCGAGCACCACCGGCGGCGCTCCTTCACCGTCGGCCGGTTCGTGGGCGACGGCGTCGTGCTCGTTGGGGTCGAACGGCTTGCCCTGGGGGTCGAGGCGCTCGAGCCCTTCGGCCTCGAGCACGCCCGTCAGCTCGCGGTACACCGGGCGCAGCTCTTCGGCGCCGTGGGCGAGCGCGAGCTCGAAGCTGTCGAGCACGGGGAGCAGCTTCACGACCAGCGCCTGGGCGGCGCGCTCGAGATGCTCCGTCTGCAGCTTCAGCGCGCGCTTCTTGTAGTTCTCGAAGTCGGCCTGGATGCGCTGCGCGAGCTCGCGGTATTCGTCGCGCTCCACCGCCAGCCGCCCGAGCTCATCGAGATCGCCTTCGACGAGCTCGTCCGCCTCGTCGGCCGTCGCCGCCTCAGCCTGCGGCGCGTCGTGGGTGTCGCTTCGATGCTCGGCCCCGCTCCCGGACCTGCGCTCCTCCGCTGCGCTTCGGTGCTCGGTCATGCGCCCTGTTCGTCGACGATCTCGGCGTCGACGACCTCTTCGTCGTTGGGCGGGGCCGCGCCGTCGCCCGTGCTGGGCGCCTCCTGCGCCGCCTGCTCGTAGAGCCGCTGGGCGAAGCCCTGGCTCGTCGTCATCAGCGACTCGGTCGCCCGCTTGATCGCGTCGACGTCGGTGCCGGCGAGCGCGTCCTTCAGCTCCTTCAGCGACGACTCGACGCGGTCCTTCTCGTCGCCGACGAGCTTCTCGCCCTGCTCCTTGAGCAGCTTCTCGGTCTGGTACACGAGCGTGTCGGCGTTGTTGCGGACCTCGGCCTCGTCGCGGCGGCGACGGTCCTCGTCGGCGTGAGCCTCCGCGTCGCGCACCATGCGCTCGATGTCGTCGCGGTTGAGCGACGACTGGCCGGTAATGGTGATCGACTGCTCCTTGCTCGTGGCGCGATCGCGCGCCGACACGTGGACGATGCCGTTGGCGTCGATGTCGAACGTGACCTCGATCTGGGGCACGCCGCGTGGCGCGGGCGGCAGGTCGACGAGCTGGAACTTGCCGAGCGTCTTGTTGAACGACGCCATCTCGCGCTCACCCTGAAGCACGTGGATCTCGACCGACGGCTGCATGTCCTCGGCGGTCGTGAAGACCTCGGTGCGCTTGGTCGGGATCGTCGTGTTGCGCTCGATCAGCTTGGTCATGATGCCGCCCTTGGTCTCGATGCCCAGCGAGAGCGGCGTGACGTCGAGCAGCAGGACGTCCTTGACCTCGCCCTTGAGCACGCCGGCCTGGATGGCCGCGCCCACGGCGACGACCTCGTCGGGGTTCACGCCCTTGTGCGGGTCCTTGCCGGTGAGCGAGCGCACGAGGTCCTGGATCGCGGGCATTCGGGTGGAACCGCCCACGAGGATCACGTGGTCGATCTGGGACTTGTCGAGCCCGGCGTCCTTGATGGCCTGCTCGAAGGGGCCCTTGCAGGCGTCGACGAGGTCGGCGGTGAGCTCCTGGAACTTGGCGCGGGTGAGCTTGTAGTCGAGGTGCTTCGGGCCCTCGCTCGTGGCCGTGATGAAGGGCAGGTTGACCGAGGTCTCCTGCACCGCCGACAGCTCGATCTTGGCCTTCTCCGCCGCCTCCTTCAGGCGCTGGAGGGCCATCTTGTCCTGCCCGAGGTCGACGCCCTCGGTGTTCTTGAACGTGGTGACCAGCCAGTCGATGACGCGCTGGTCCCAGTCGTCGCCCCCGAGATGGGTGTTGCCGCTCGTGGACTTCACCTCGAACACGCCCTCCCCGATCTCGAGGATCGATACGTCGAACGTGCCCCCGCCGAGGTCGAACACGAGCACGGTCTGGTCGGCGCCCTCCTTGTCGAGCCCGTAGGCCAGGGCGGCCGCGGTGGGCTCGTTGATGATGCGCAGCACCTCGAGGCCCGCGATCTGGCCTGCCTCCTTGGTGGCGGTGCGCTGGGCGTCGTCGAAGTACGCGGGCGTGGTGATGACGGCCTGGGTCACAGTGTCGCCCAGGTAGGCCTCGGCGTCGCGCTTCAGCTTCTGCAGGACGCGGGCGCTGATCTCCTGGGCCGTGTACTTCTTGCCATCGATGTCGACGTTCCACGAAGTCCCCATCTGCCGCTTGACCGAGCGGATGGTTCGGTCGGGGTTGGTGATCGCCTGACGCTTGGCGACCTCGCCCACCAGCACCTCGCCCTGCTTCGAGAAGCCGACGACCGAGGGCGTGGTGCGCTGGCCCTCGGCGTTGGGGATGACGGTGGGTTCGCCGGCCTCGAGGACGGCGACGACGGAGTTGGTGGTGCCGAGGTCGATACCGACGGCCTTGGGCATTGGAACGGTCCCTCCTAGTGGCGACTTACCGGCGAATGGTTGACTCGCTCTGACTATACGAAGTTGAGCGCAGTCGTATCAACCTGGCCGGAGGCCCGCGGATTCCCGGCTCAGGCGCCGTATTTTCGGAGGCGGCCCGCACAGGCCAGGGCGATGGGGAGGAGATCCCGGGTGGGCCGGAGGCCGAGCCCCCCGGCGGCGCACCAGCGCTCGCCGAAGCGGTCGACGCCGTCGCGGCCGACCCGCTCGGCCCACACCAGGGCCGGCACCGGGTGCCACGAGTGCGCGGCCATCTGGGTGGGGGTGGCGTGGTCACCGCTGACGACGATGACGTCGGGGCCGAGGGCCCGGAGCGCCGGGACGGCGGCGTCGAGGGCCTCGATCGCCGCCACCTTGCGGGCGAAGTCGCCGTCCTCACCGGCCGAGTCGGTGGGCTTGTGGTGGAGGAAGAAGAAGTCGAACCGGTCCCAGTGCTCACCGAGCAGCGCGAGCTGGCCGTCGAGGTCGGCCGCCTTCGGCAGCACCTCCATCCCGACGAGTCGGGCGATCCCGCGGTACATGGGGTAGACGGCGACGGCCGCCGGCGTCAGCCCGAACCGCTGCTGCATCGACGGAAGCTCCCGGTGCGAGTCGAACCCCCGCAGGAGCAGCGCGTTCGCCTTGGGGCGGCCCGCGAGCAGGCTGCGAACCTGATCGCTCAGCTCGTTCACGAGGTCGGCGGTGCGCTCCGACCCGGGCACCAACGCCTCGGCGCGACAAGGCGGGACGCCGGTGGACTGCGGGTCGGTGTCGCTCACACGTGGGTCGAGACCCTGCCCGCGCAGCACCACGAGAACGCGGTGCTGCGCCTCGGGGTGGAACGACACCGTCGCGCCGTGGAGGTGCACGCCTGCAGCGAGCGCGCCCACGACCTCGGCTGCTTCGTCGTCGGCGATGCGTCCGGCGCGCCGGTCGACCACGTTGCCGGCCGCGTCGAGGGTGGCCAGGTTCCCGCGGGCGGCCACGTCGCCCGGTTTCAGCTCGACCTCGAGTCCGGCGGCCGACAACGCGCCCCGTCCGAGCTCGTACTCGAGGGGGTCGTAGCCGAAGAGCGCAAGGTGTCCCGGCCCCGAACCGGGGGTGACCCCGGGGCCCACAGGCTCGACGAGCCCGACGGCGCCCTCGGCCGCGAGCGCGTCGAGGTTGGGCGTGGTGGCCTCTTCGAGCTCGGTACCCCGCGACGCGTCGGCGTAGCCGCCGAGGCCGTCCATCACCACCAGCACGATCCGCGTGTCGGCGGGCTGGGCGAGCGCCGACAGGTCGACGGGCATGAGCCGGATCCTACGGGTGCGACGCGGCCGGGCCCGGCCTTGACGGTGTGGATAGATTCGCGACATGCGGGGCCGTGACAACTACCTCGACCACCTGGCTCGCGTGCCCATGTTCTCGGCGTGCTCGAAGAAGGAGCTCGAGAAGATCGGGCGGGCGTCCGACGAGATCCATGTCGATACCGGCCACGTCCTCGTCGAGGAGGGGAAGCCGGGTCACGAGTTCTTCCTCATCCTCGACGGCACGGCCAACGTCCTCCGCAACGGCCGCAAGATCGCGACACTCGGCAGGGGCCAGTACTTCGGTGAGCTCTCGCTGCTCGACCGAGGCCCGCGATCCGCCACGGTGAAGGCCGCGACCGACCTCGACGTGCTGGTGCTCGGCCAGCGCGAGTTCGGCGGCGTGCTCGACTCGGTGCCGGCGCTCTCTCGCAAGCTGCTGGCCGCCATGGCCTCGCGTCTCCGGGCGGCCGACACCAAGGCGCTGGCGCACTAGAGACGCGTTTTCCGGCGCTCGCGCGCCGACGGGTAGCGTTCCCACCCGTGCGGCGGCTGCGCGTCAAGCCCCATCAGGTCGTCCTCGGGCTCGGCGTCTTCTTCGCGCTCTTCACGACCGCGTCGGGCGCGCTCCCGCCGATCACCAACTGGCGCGACAAGTCGCAGGTGACCCGCGAGATCTTCGGAAACATCCCCGGGCCGGTGAAGGTGATCGTCTACACCGTCATCGTCACGCTGTTCCTCATCGGCTCCTGGCTGTTCTCTCTTCGGGTCAAGAACTGGGAGCGCGGCGCCCCCGACGACCGCTCGACGACCCCGCGCAACGTGAAGCGGCGGGTGGCCGACTTGCGCGACCCGGCGGCCGGCCTCATGCACTCGCTCATCTACTTCGGCTTCATCGGCCTGTTCGTCGTGACACTCATGGTCATCATCGACGAGCAAGTGCCGGTGTCGTGGAAGTTCCTGCACGGGGACGTGTACCGCGGCTACTCGGCGTTTGGCGACCTCGTGGGCGTGCTGTTCGTGACGGGCATCGTGTGGGCTCTCCTCCGCCGCTACGTGCAGCGGCCCTACCGCATCCGCACCAAGACACGGCCCGAGGACGCGGTGATCCTCGGAACGTTCCTCGTGATCGGCCTGACGGGCTTCGCCACCGAGGCGTTCCGTATCGCGATGGCCGGCCGCCCGCACTTCGAGCGGTGGTCGTTCGTGGGCTACCCGCTCGCGCTGCTCATCCACGACGCCCATCCCGCGTGGCACCGGGCGCTCTGGCTCCTGCATTTCTCGGCGTTCGCCCTGTTCCTGCTGCTCATCCCCACCACCACACTGCGCCACATGTTCACGTCTCCCATGAACATGTACCTGCGCGACCGTGAGCGGCCCAAGGGCGCGATGAAGCCCCTCCCCAACCTGATGGAGACCGAGCTCGAGAGCTTCGGCGCCTCCACGATCGAGGACTTCACGTGGAAGCAGCTCCTCGACACCGACGCCTGCACGATCTGCGGCCGCTGCACCAGCGTCTGCCCCGCCCACGCCACCGGCAAGCCCCTCGACCCGCGCGAGATCGTGCTGAAGGTCGGCGAGGTGATGGCGGCGACCGCTCCCGCAGGCGCGGTGTCGCCGCCCGTCGGCATCGACCCCGACATCACCGTCACCGCCGACTCGGTGTTCGAGCGCATCACACCCGAGGAGCTGTGGGCGTGCACCTCGTGCAAGGCGTGCGACGAGATCTGCCCGGTGAACATCGAGATCCTCGACAAGATCCTCGACATGCGCCGGTACCTGTCGCTGATGGAGTCGAACTTCCCGACCGAGCTCGGCAACGCGTACCGGTCGATGGAGAACTCGAGCAACCCGTGGGGCATGAACCAGGGCGAGCGCGGCGACTGGGCGCGGGCGCTGCCGGACGAGGTGGAGGTGGTCGACGGCTCGGCGCCGTTCGACCACGAGTACCTCTACTGGGTCGGCTGCGCGGGGTCGTTCGACGACAAGAACCGCAAGGTCAGCGTGGCCATGGCCAAGCTCCTGAACCGGGCCGGCATCGACTTCGCGATCCTCGGCCCGAGCGAGCTCTGCACCGGGGATCCGGCCCGCCGTTCGGGCAACGAGTACATCTACCAGATGCTCGCCATGCAGAACGTCGAGACCCTCAACGGCATGGGCGTGAAAAAGATCGTGGCCCAGTGCCCGCACTGCTTCAACACGCTGAAGAACGAGTATCCGCAGCTCGGCGGCAACTACGAGGTGATCCACCACAGCCAGCTGCTCGAGCGGCTCGTCGCCGCCGGCCGGTTGTCGCTCGACGGCGCCTCGCTACCCGAGCGCGTCGTCTACCACGACTCCTGCTACCTCGGCCGTCACAACGACGTGTATCTCGCGCCTCGCCGCGTCGTCGGGTCGCTCAAGGGCATCGAGCTGGTCGAGGCGCCGCGCAACGGCACCCGCGGCATGTGCTGCGGCGCGGGCGGGGCCCGCATGTGGATGGAGGAGTCGGTCGGCAAGAAGGTCAACACCGAGCGCTCACAGGAGCTGCTGGCCACCGGCGCCACCCGCATCGCCACCGCGTGCCCCTACTGCCTGATCATGATCGACGACGGCGTCAAGGAGAACGGCCGCGACGACGTGCTCGTCGGCGACATCGCCATGCACCTGGTCGACGCCATAGAGGCCGGCGAGAAGGCCAAGGCCGCCGCCGACGCCGAACCGGCGCCCGCCTAGCGGAAGTTCTCGAAGTAGCGGCTGGGGGTCGGGCCCCGCTGGCCCTGGTACTTCGAGCCCATCTCCTTCGAGCCGTAGGCGTGGTCGGCCGGGGTCGTCATGCGCAGGAAGCTGATCTGGCCGATCTTCATGCCCGGATAGATCGTGATCGGCAGGTTGGCGACGTTCGACAGCTCCAGCGTGAGATGCCCGTTCCAACCTGCATCGACGAACCCGGCGGTGCTGTGAATAAGCAAGCCGAGACGGCCGAGGGAACTGTTGTGGGTGGGGACGTAGGTGAGCCCCGCGAGGTACATCGCCCGCGGGTGATCGACCTCGATGCACTTGACCGGAACGCTCTCGATCTCGCGCACCGCGACGATCGCGCGATGGCGGTGGAAACGTGCAGTCGACCTCTTCTGCCTCGCCAGCTTCCGCGACAGGCGAAACACCGGACGGTCCGGCGTGAACTTCACTTGGTACGCGGGACCGCAGTCGACCCCGTTCAGCCAAGCCGTCTTCTTCCGCTTGACCGGTCGCAGTCCGAGGCTCGCCGCCAGCCGGACAACACCGTCGGCGAGATGTTCTCGGACTGACACGAACTCGCACCGGCCGAACTCGTCGACATAGCCGTCGGTGTCCATCAGCCCTTGGAGCAGGTCGGTGCGCTGCTCGATGTCTCCCTCGAAGTAGTCCCTCGGGATGTGCTTGTCGCCGAGCAACCCGAGATGACGCAGCGTCGAGTGAAGGGACGCGTTGGCGAGGTAGCGACCCGTGAGCGCGTCACGGACGCGGGGTGCACCGCCCAGCCGGTAGACGATGGGCCGAGGGAGCTTCTCGACACGTACGCCTCGGCGCCGGATCTCCTGCACGATCTCTTCGTCCGCGCAGGTGAGATTCGCCTGGGTCGACGTGCCGTCGCCGAGCCAGGCGCCGAGCACGTAGGGATCGACCGGCAACGCCTTCCGTGAGTAGTGGACGGGTGCGGCCAGCTCGACATGGTGGTTCCACTCCGTGCGCACCCGAAGGCTCTGCTCGATCTCGAGGGTGGTGCGAGCCCGGGATGTGCCACGGTGGTGCATGCGAGCCGCCTTGTCGATCGTCACCCACTCGTGTGCCGCATCGCACGCAATCACGGTGCCGTCCGAGAACACCACCTCGCGGCACGGCCGGTCGAGCATCACGTCCGTTGCGGCGATCACGTTGCAGGGCAGCCCGTCGGGCCCGAAGACCTGGTCGCCCGGCTCGAGCATCTCCATCGTGGTGAACCCGGCGGGCGTCGGGATCGCGGTGTTGTACGCGAGCGCCTTGCCTTCTAGTCGAGCGACGAGGTCGTCGGGGAGTTCGACGCGTTCGGCAGTCGACCCGAGGACGAACTCTCCCGGATGAAGGATGAACCCGTCGCCGTCGGCGACCTCGACGAGATCCGTGAGATCGGCCTGGTCCTCCTTCACGTCGATCACGCGCGTGGTGTGGTTGAGGAACACGCGGAAGTAGTGATCGACGTGAAGGTCGACGGACGAGGGCTGGATGCAGGTCTCGTCGAGCGGGTCGATCACGATCCGGCCCGCGCTGAGCTCCTCACGGATCGATCGGTCGGAGAGGATCACGGGCCGGAAGATACAGTCACCCTCCGACACGCGGGCGTAGTTCAGCGGCAGAACATCAGCTTCCCAAGCTGAGAACGCGAGTTCGATTCTCGTCGCCCGCTCTCGCGCAAAATTGCTGCCTGTGACCCGGCTTGCCAAGGGTCCCCCACCGGAGGACAATCGGCCCCGGTAGAGCAGGCTGCCGCTGGGGTCCGCGCTCGCGTGCCGCTCTCCGTTTGCGACGGTGCGGTCGTTCGAGCCATTCCCCGGCCACGGCAGGCGCGGAGACTGGAGGGCCGGAGATGGGGGCGAAGCCCGAGGCACCAGCAAGCGACGACGCGCTCGAGCTCGCGCTTGCGCTCGTCGAGGAGGGCACACCCGACGCTCAGGCGCTCGCGTCCTACGAGCTCCCGGCGCTCGACGGCGCCCGCACGCAGTGCCTCACCGGTCTGCGGTCGCGGCCGCCGAACTCGCGATCGTTGCTGCGCGCCCTCGACCTGCTCGACGAGGCCATCGAGGCTGCGATGGCCCGGCGCGACGACGGAGCGCCCTGACCGATAGCCTTGCGGCATGAACCACGAGGACGCCTTGCGACCGCTCGAGCGCCGGGTGCTCCGGCTGGTGCGTGACGGCGTCGGCGAGGCCGAGATCGCCCGCCGGTTCCGCCGTCGCCCCGACACGATCCGCCGGGTGATCGCGCTGGCCGACGTGCCGCGATCCTCCTCGGCCACGCGTGACGACGTCCTTCGGCCGCTGGAGCGGCGCGTCCTGCGCTGGCGCGACGACGGCGCCCGGCCGACGGAGATCGCGCCCCGGTTCAAGCGCGGCGCGGCGTTCATCGAGCAAGTCGAGCGGCTGGCCCACTACAAGCTCGCCCGCAGCTGACACACACGGGGCGCTTCCGGTCCCGCGCCCCGTCACTACGCTGACCCGACGGTGGACGTGCTCGTGGTGATCGGCGACGACCCACCGCCCGAGCGGCTGCTCGCCCGGGCCACCCACGTGATGCACGTCCCCGCGGGCGACCTGACTCCCGACGTCGTCGCCCAACTGCGCACGCGCATCCCGCGGCAGGTCGCCGTCGTCGGTCCTGACGAGCCCGCCGCCAACGCCGCGGCCCTGCTGCATCGGGCCGGGCTGCCGGTCGCGCTCTACGTCCACGACGACCACGCGCCTCGGGCCGGGCTCGACGGCGTCGAGGTGCTGCCGCTTGCGGACGCTCGTCCGCCGATGCAGGTGGCCGACTCGCTTCTCGACCTCGTGGGTGACACGCCCCTCGTCCGGCTCGACCGCATCGGCCGCCACCTCGCGTGTGAGCTCGTCGCCAAGCTCGAGCTGCTCAACCCGGGCGGGAGCGTGAAGGACCGGCCCGCGGTGGCGATGGTGGAAGCGGCCGAGCGGGCCGGGCTGCTCGGTCCCGGGGGCACGATCGTCGAGCCCACCTCGGGCAACACCGGTGTCGGCCTCGCCATCGTGGCCGCCCGCCGCCGGTACCACTGCATCTTCGTGATGCCCGACAAGATGAGCCCGGAAAAGATCGCACTCCTGCGCGCGTACGGCGCGGAGGTGGTCGTGTGCCCCACGGCGGTGGCACCGGAGCATCCGGAGTCGTACTACTCGGTAGCGGCGCGGCTGGCGGCCGAGATCCCGGGCGCGTTCCAGCCCAGTCAGTACCACAACCCCGAGAACCCGCTCGCGCACGAGCGGACGACCGGGCCCGAGATCTGGCGGCAGACGGCGGGACGCGTCACGCATTTCGTCGCCGGGATCGGCACCGGCGGCACGATCACGGGCGTGTCGAGGTACCTCAAGTCGCAGAACCCGGCCGTGCAGGTGATCGGCGCCGACCCCGAGGGGTCGGTGTACTCGGGCGGCGGCGGCCGTCCCTATCTCGTCGAGGGCATCGGCGAGGACTTCTGGCCCGACACCTACGACGCCGCGGCAGTCGACCGTGTGGTGAGAGTGAGCGACCGTGACTCGTTCCTCACCGCCCGGCGCGTCACGCGCGATGAAGGCATCCTCGTCGGCGGCTCGACCGGCACGGCGGTGTGGGCCGCGCTCGAGGTCGGTCGCGACCTCGGCCACGACGACGTGGTGGTGGTGCTGATCCCCGACTCGGGGCGCGGCTACCTGTCCAAGCTCTACAACGACGAGTGGATGGCCGACTTCGGCTTCCTGCGGGCCGGCGGCCAGACCGCGGGCGACGTCCTCCACCGCAAGGCGGCCGATCTCCCGGTGCTCGTCCACGTCCACCCCGACGAGCCCGTGCGAGGCGTGATCGACGTCCTGCGCGAATACGAGGTCTCGCAAGTGCCGGTGCTCAAGGCCGAGCTGCCCCTCGCCATGGCCGAGGTGGTGGGTTCGGTGCAGGAGCGCGCGCTCATGGAGCGCGCCTTCCGCGACCCGTCGGTGCTCGACCGGCCGGTGGCCGAGGTGATGGAACCGCCCCTGCCGACGGTCGGAAGCGGTGAGCCCGTCGACACCGCCGTCGAGCGGCTCGAGGCCGCCACCGCCGTGCTGGTGGTCGACGGCGGGCATCCCGTCGGCATCCTCACCCGCTCCGACGTGCTCGGCTTCCTGGCCCAGCGCCCGCCTTCGTGAAGGAGCCGCTCGACGGAGCCGCGTTCGAGACACGCGCCATCCACGCCGGACAGGATCCCGACCCGCTGACCGGCGCGGTGGTGCCGCCCATCTACCAGGTCTCGACCTTCGCGCAGGATGCGGTCGGCGCGCACCGCGGCTACGAGTACTCGCGCACCGCCAACCCCACCCGCACCGCGCTCGAACGCTGCCTGGCGTCACTCGAGAGCGCGAGCCACGGGCTCGCCTTCGCCTCGGGCATGGCCGCCGAGGACGCGCTGCTGCGCCTGCTCCGCCCCGGCGACCACGTCGTGCTGCCCAGCGACGCGTATGGCGGCACCCACCGCCTGGCGCGCATGTACGAGGGTGCCGGGCTCGCGTTCACGGCCGCCGACCTCGCCGATCCCGGCGCGCTCGACCGCGCGTGGCGCGACGAGACGCGTCTCGTATGGGTCGAGACGCCCACCAACCCGATGCTCGCCATCGCCGACATCGCGGCCGTGGCCACCTTCGCCCACCAGCGGAACGCGTGGTGCGTGGTCGACAACACGTTCGCGACCCCGTTCCTCCAGCGGCCCCTCCAGCTCGGCGCCGACGCCGTCGTCCATTCGACGACCAAGTACCTGGGCGGCCACTCCGACGTCCTCGGGGGCTTCGTCGCCGTCGACGACCCGGAGCGCGCCGACGCGCTCGCGTTCGTCCAGAACGCGGCCGGCGCCGTCCCCGGCCCCTTCGACTGCTTCCTGGTGCTGCGCGGCATCAAGACGCTCGCCGTTCGCATGGAGCGGCACTGTCACAACGCCCGGGTGGTCGCCGGCATGCTCGCCGAGCACCCCGCCGTCGCGCGCGTTCTCTATCCCGGGTTGGCGGAACACCCCGGCCACGACGTCGCGGCCCGCCAGATGCACGACTTCGGCGGGATGGTGTCGTTCACGCTGGCTGCGGGCGAAACCGCTGCCGTCGAGCTCGTGGCGCGTACACGCGTCTTCACGCTGGCGGAGTCGCTCGGCG
>VAXF01000084.1 GCA_005888395.1 Actinomycetota bacterium
CGACCCCGCCCGACCAGACCTGATCTTTGCCGGTCAGGTCTTTGTCGTCCTACGCCCACCTACACGCAACACCGATCACTAACGTCCCGCCCATGCCGCGGGCGCTGATCACCGGCATCACCGGCCAGGACGGCCGCTACCTCGCGGAGCTCCTCACCTCGAAGGGCTACGACGTCTTCGGCATGGTCACCGGGCGCGACAACCCGATGATCCCCCGCGTCTGCGCCAACGCGCCGTCGTTGGAGATCGTCGAGGGCGACCTGCAGGACCTCGGCTCGCTCATCTCCCTCCTCGACGCGGTCGCGCCTGACGAGGTCTACAACCTCGGTGCCGCGAGCTCGGTCGGACGGTCGTTCGCGCAGCCCGAGATCACCGCCGACGTCACCGCCATCGGCGCGCTACGGCTCCTCGAGGCCCTGCGCGTCAGGGACGGCGGCAGTGGGGCGGTGCGCCTCTACCAGGCGTCCTCGTCCGAGATGTTCGGTACGGCGCGAGTCAGCCCACAGGACGAGCTCACGCCGTTCCACCCCCGTTCGCCCTACGCCGTCGCCAAGGTGTTCGCCCACCACACGACGGTGAACTACCGGGAGGCCTACGGGCTCCACGCGTCCGCCGGCATCGCCTTCAACCACGAGAGCCCGCGGCGGGGAATCGACTTCGTCACGCGCAAGATCAGCATCGGAGTGGCGCGCGTGCGCCTCGGGCTGCAACAGACGATCGCCCTCGGCAACCTCGACGCAGCACGCGATTGGGGCTTCTCGGGTGACTACGTCGAGGCCATGTGGCTGATGCTCCAGCAGCCAGAGCCCGACGACTACGTTCTCGCGACCGGCGAGACCCACACCGTGCGCGATTTCGTCGAGGTCGCGTTCGCGGCTGCCGGGATCGACGACTGGGAGCGCCATGTGGTGCACGACCCGCGGCTCCTGCGCCCTTCCGACGTCGACGTCCTGGTCGGCGACGCGTCGAAGGCGCGTGAGCGACTGGGATGGAAGCCGCGCGTGTCGTTCCCCGAGCTCGTGCGCATGATGGTCGAAGCCGACCTCGAGCAGGAGGCGCGGCACGACAGCTGAGGCCCGGCGTCAATCCTCGAGACGCAGAGCGGAGATGAACGCCTCCTGGGGCACCTCGACCCGCCCGATCGACTTCATCCGGCGCTTGCCTTCCTTCTGGCGCTCGAGGAGCTTGCGCTTGCGGGTGATGTCGCCGCCGTAGCACTTGGCGAGTACGTCCTTGCGCTTCGCCTTCACCGTCTCGCGGGAGATGACGCGCCCGCCGATGGCGGCCTGGATGGGCACGTCGAAGAGCTGGCGCGGGATGAGCTCGCGCAGCTTCGCCGTCATCTTCCGCCCGTAGTCGTCGGCCTTGTCACGATGCACGACCGTGCTGAACGCGTCGACCGGCACCGAGTTCAGCAAGATGTCGACCTTGACGAGGTTGCTCTCGGCGTAACCGGCCGGCTCGTAATCGAGGCTGCCGTACCCTCGGGTGCGGCTCTTGAGCTGATCGAAGAAGTCGACCACCATCTCGGCCAGCGGGATCCGGTACACGAGCTCGAGGCGTTCCTCCGAGAGGTATTCCATCTTCACCATGTCGCCGCGACGCGTCTGGCAGAGCTCCATGACGGTGCCCGTGTACTCGACCGGGAGCAGCATGATCGCGGTCAGCCACGGCTCCTCGATGACGTCGACCTGGGCGGGCGGCGGCATGGCGCTCGGGTTGTCGACCTCGACCGACTCACCGGTGGTGAGCCGGACGCGATACTCCACGCTCGGCGCGGTGGCGATGAGGCTCAGGTCGAACTCCCGCTCGAGCCGCTCTCGGACGATCTCCATGTGGAGGAGGCCGAGGAATCCGCAGCGGAAGCCGAACCCGAGCGCGCCCGACGTCTCGGGCTCGTAGGTGAAAGAGGAGTCGTTGAGCCGCAGCTTCTCGAGGGCGTCGCGCAGGTCGGCGAAGTCGTCGCCGACGACGGGGTAGAGCCCGCAGAACACCATCGGCTTGGGGTCGCGGTACCCGGCCAGCGCCTCGGGCGCCTGCCGGCGCTCCTCCGTGACCGTCTCGCCCGAGCGGGCCTCGCCCACGTCCTTGATGCCGGCAATGAGATAACCGACCTCACCGGGCCCCAGCGTCGCGACGGGAGTGGACGCGGGGGCGCGGATCCCGATCTCCTCGACGTCGTGCGTGGCACCGGCCTGCATGAACCGCAGACGAGCGCCGCTCGCGAGCGTGCCGGCGACCACGCGTACCGCGCTCACGACGCCGCGGTACTGGTCGTAGTACGAGTCGAAGATCAGGCCCTGGAGTGGCGCGTCCGGGTCGCCCTCCGGCGCGGGCACCCGCGCCACCACGGCGTCGAGCAGCTCGGGCACGCCCTCGCCGGTCTTCGCCGAGATGCGCAGCACGTCGCCGGCGGGGATGCCGAACACCCGCTCGATCTCGGACGCAACCCTGTCGGGGTCCGCGGCGGGGAGGTCGATCTTGTTGACGGCCGCGACGATCTCGAGGTCGTTCTCGATCGCCAGATAGCAGTTGGCCAGCGTCTGCGCCTCGATGCCCTGCGTCGCGTCGACGAGCAGGATGGCTCCCTCGCACGCGGCGAGGCTGCGGGACACCTCGTAGCCGAAGTCGACGTGGCCGGGCGTGTCGATCAGGTGGATCGCGTGTTCCTTCCACCACACCCGCACGTTCTGGGCCTTGATGGTGATGCCCCGCTCCCGCTCGATGTCCATGGAGTCGAGGAACTGCTCCCGCATGTCCCGCGGGTCGACCGCCCCGCACAGCTCGAGGATGCGATCGGTGAGGGTCGTCTTGCCGTGGTCGATGTGGCTGAGCGTGCTGACGCAGCGGATTCGAGTGGTGGAAGGCACCACGGGTCAGGGTACTGTTGGGCTCCTCATGGCCAACATCAAGAGCCAGATCAAGCGCAACCGCCAGAACGAGCGTCGACGACTTCGCAACAAGGCAGCGCGTTCGGAGATCAAGACGCGCGTGAAGCGCGCCGTCGACGCCGCCGAGAGCGGGGCGACCGACACTGGCGAGGCGCTGCGCAGCGCCGTCAAGCGCATCGACAAGGCGGCCGCGAAGGGCATCATCCACAAGAACCAGGCCGCCAACCGCAAGTCGCGACTGACGAAGCGCCTGGCGAAGGTCACGACCGCCGCGACGCCTTCCGAGTAGCCGGTCGGCCCGACGGCGAGAGCCGCGCCAACCGGGCCACGAGGATCTCCAGCACCAGCTCCCCGGGCAGGTCGCGCGCACCCTTGAGGTCGAGATCGGCGCGCGCCAGCAGCTCGACGGCCCGAGCGACGCCGTCGCCACCGAGCCGGGACGCTTGCGCGAGCGCCTTGCGGGCAGGGAATGCTGAGCCGCCGACGACGGTCGCCGCCTCCGCCTCGTCGACGATGCCCGACCCCGCCAGCCGCAGGATGCGGGCGTAGTGGCCCTGCAAGATCGCCATCACCTCGAGCGGATGGCGGGCGCCGTTGCCCAGCACGCGCTGGAGCTGGCTCAGGGCGAGGCCGACGTCGCCACCGTCGATCGCGTCGGTGAGGTCCCAAGGGGGCACCCCGCCGGCGGAACCGAGGAACGGCTCGACCTCCTCGGGCCCGAGGTGGGCGCCCGTCCCGTGGGCCGCCTCCAGCAAGCGCAGCAGCGCCCCGAGCCGGTTCACGTCCTCGCCGAGGTGGTCGACCACCAGCTGTCGGGCCGGCGAGTCGAGCGCGACGGGCGCGTCCTTGAGCTGCTCGGTGAACCACTGGTGGCGTTCGCGCGGGCGCGACGAGACGCCGGCGTCGACGACGTGCCCGACCTTCTTCACTGCGCTCACGAGGGTCGTCGCCAGCCTGCCGCCGCCGGCGACGAGCACGACCGACGTGGTCGGCAGGGGGTCGCCCAGGTAGTCGACGAGCGTCCGCAGCTCCTCGGTCGAGAACCGGCCCACGTCACGCGCCACTACGACGCGCCGCTCGGTGAGGAACGGCGGGGTCTGCGCAGCCTCGACCACCGCCGCGACCTGATAGTCGTCGCCCGACAGCTCCTCGGCCGCGAGGCCGGGGTCGTTGTCGCCGAGCAGCTCGCGGACCAGTGCATGGACGCTCTCTCCCACGAGCACCTCGTCGTCCCCCCGCACGAGATAGGCCGGCAGCGCGCTGACGCTCGCCTTCGGCTCGCTCATAAGGCCACCATCTTCGATGGTGGCCATGAGCAGGCTGCTCTGCCCCTTGGTTCGCTCGCCTTCGGCTCGCTCACGCTGCCTCCAGCACGGCCGCGAGCACGTCGCACACCCGCCGGGTGCCGCGCACGTCGTGGGCCCGCACGATCCGGCAGCCGCCCGCGACACCGACGGCGGCCGCGGCGAGCGACGCGTCGCCGCGCTCGTCGATCTCCAAGTCGAGGGCGCGACCAAGGAACGTCTTGTTCGACGCCGACAGCAACACGGGATAGCCGAGTGCGGCGAGGACCGGCGACGCCCGCAGGAGCTCGAGCGACTGCTCCCACGTCTTGCCGAGGTCGAGGCCCGCGTCGAGCACGATGCGATCGGGCGGGATGCCGGCCGCCGCGGCCACGGCCGCGCGGTCGCGCAGGAAGCCGGCCACAGCGCCGACAACGTCGTCGTAGTGAGGCTCCGGGTCCGGCACCCGCGGCTGCAGGCGGATGTGGGTGGCGACCACCGCCGCACCCGCGGCGGCAGCACTTGTCAGGTAGTCGGGGTCGGCGAACCCACTGATGTCGTTGCCCATCACCGCTCCGGCGTCGTAGGCCGCCGCGGCCACGCTCGCGCGCCACGTGTCTGCCGAGATCGGCAGATCGAAGCGGGCGTGGAGTGCCTCGACGGCGGGGACGACACGGTCGAGCTCCTCGGCCTTCCCGACCTCCGGTCCCGGGCCGGCCTTGACGCCGCCGACGTCGAGGATGTCGGCGCCCTCGGCCACGAGCTGCTCCGCCCGCCGCAGCGTCGCGTCCATGTCGAAGTACGCGCCCTTGTCGTAGAAGGAGTCGGGCGTGCGGTTGAGGATCCCCATCACGAGCGACCGCGTGCTGAGGTCGTAGGTCCGATCGCCCAGTGACAGGCGCAATGTTCTCCTCCCCGGCGGGGCCCCAACCCGCCTCCTCGCCGAAGGTGGGGCCCCTGCCCCACCCGGCGCCGTGGACCGAACCTACTGTGAGGGCATGGCTGCGCTCGCTGATCTCGTACGCGACCTGCTCGGGGACGACCTGCCCATCGCCATCCAGGCCTACGACGGGAGCCGGCTCGGCCCCGCCGACCCGCCGGCCACCATCGTCGTGCGGTCCCCGGCTGCCCTACGACGCATCGTCACCGCGCCCGGCGAGCTCGGCTTCGGCCGCGCCTACGTCGCCGGCGACCTCGACGTCGAGGGCGACATCTACGCCGCCCTGTCGTTGCGCGACCACCTGCCGAACGTGCGGCTCACCCCCCGCCAGTGGGCCGCCGCGGTGCGCGTGGTCGGCGCCGGAGGGCTGCGACCGCTGCCCCCGCCCCCGGAGGAGGCACACCTCCGAGGCCGGCGTCACTCGAAGGAACGGGACGCGGCCGCGATCTCGCACCACTACGACGTCTCCAACGACTTCTACCGCATGGTCCTCGGCCCGTCGATGACCTACTCGTGCGCGGTGTGGGGCGACCCATCGGTCGGGCTCGAACGGGCGCAGGCGGCGAAGTACGAGCTGATCTGCCGGAAGCTCGGGCTCCGGCCCGGGATGCGGCTCCTCGACGTCGGGTGTGGGTGGGGCGGCATGGTGCTGCACGCGGCCAAGCACCACGGTGTGTCCGCCGTCGGCGTGACCCTCTCGACCCGGCAGGTCGAATGGGCGGGCAAAGCCGTCGCCGAGGCCGGGCTCGGCGACCGCGTCGAGGTGCGGCGCCAGGACTACCGCGACGTCGACGACGGCCCCTACGACGCCATCAGCTCGATCGGCATGTTCGAGCACGTCGGGCTGGCCCAGCTGGGCGTCTACTTTCGCCGGCTTTTCGCGCTGCTGCCGCCGGGCGGCCGCCTGTTGAACCACGGCATCAGCCGGCCGCCGTTCGAGCGGTCCCGCTTCGCGCGCGCGAGCTTCATCGACCGCTACGTCTTCCCCGACGGCGAGCTGCACGAGGTCGGCACGGTCGTGTCGCAGGTGCAGAAGGCCGGCTTCGAGGCCCGTCACGTCGAGAGCCTGCGCGAGCACTACGCGCTCACGTTGCGGGCGTGGGTGCGCAATCTCGAGGCCCACTGGGACGACGCGGTGGCGGAGGTCGGCGCGGCGAGGGCGCGGGTCTGGCGTCTCTACATGGCGGCCTCGGCGCTGAACTTCGAGGCCAACCGCACCCAGGTGCACCACGTGCTGGCGGTGAGGCCCGACGGCGGCCGCAGCGGCCTGCCTCTACGGCCCGCCTTCTAACGGCACCACCCGCCCCACCCGATGCCGGCGCAGTAGCGGCGCGATCGCGTCGCGCGCCGCACGCGTCCGTCCACGAAGCACGACCACGTCGAGATGGCCGATGCGGTCACGCCGCAGGCCGGCCAGCAGCCGCACTGGGTCGGCGGCCCCCACTTCGAGCCGCGTTCCCCGTCGATCTCGCCACGCGCGCGCGTGCGGGCAAACCTGGGCGCCGGCCAGTGCCGGTGGTGAACCGACCGCGGGCGCGGCCACAACGGCGAACGCGACAACGAGGACGAGGAGACGCGCCGGACGCGTCGCGATGGTGACGGCGGCCGCGCCGAGGGCGGCGAGGACGGCGACCTGCGCGCCACCGAGGGTGCCGAGCGGCAGGGCCGAGGACCATCGGGCCACGTCCGCGACCCACGCCACCAAGACCCGCGTGGGCAGGTGCGCCAGCCCCGCGACGGGCCCGCCCACCAACCCGGCCGGGATC
>VAXF01000319.1 GCA_005888395.1 Actinomycetota bacterium
GCCGCAGGCGCGGCCGCGCACCTTCCTCGTCGGCGAGGTGGCGCGGCTCGGCCGCAAGGTCGGCCCGCGCGGAGTCGACGAGTCGCTGGCGGCGTGGGTGGAGCGGGTGGACGAGCTGCGGTCGGCCAACGGCGGCTTCGCCCGCCCCGACGACGAGGTCGACGATCCGGTGGGGCTGCCGATCACCGCCTACCGGCGAATGGCCGACGTGCTCGACAGCGCCCTCCTCCCGCTTGCCGCCCTCCTCGCCGGCACATAGGAGAACGACCGGCCGGCGCCGAACACAACCGGTGCATGCGGATTCGTCGTGCCCTGATCGTCGTACTCGGGTTGCTCGCGCTGGCCGGCGTACCGCTGGCGCGCGCCGACCTCGGCACCGTCGGTCCCGACTCGCCTGTGTGCAAGGTGCGGCAGACACCTCCATCGGTCGGTCTGACGCAGATCTCCGCAACGCCGCTTGATACCCGGCTCACCACATACACGTTCTTCTCCCAGGCGCTCAGCCAGACGGTGCACGCCAACGTGCTCCTGCCGGTGGGTTACAGCCCGACCCGCGCCTATTCCGTGCTCTATCTCCTGCACGGCCACGGCGGTGGCTACGGCGACTGGGCCTCGACCGCACACGGCGATGTCGAGTCGATCGTGACCAACCAGCGGGTCATCGTCGTCATGCCGGACGGGGGCTACGACGGTTGGTACTCGGACTGGTACGGGAGCGATCTCGACGGCCACACGCCGTATCCGCCGCCGGCGTGGGAGACGTTTCACATCCGCGAGCTGATCCCGTGGGTGGATGCCACCTTTTCGACGATCGGAAACCGTGGCGGCCGCGCGATCGCGGGTCTCTCGATGGGCGGCTTCGGTGCCACGAGCTATGCCGCCCGCCATCCCGACATGTTCGGCGCTGCCGGCAGCTTCTCGGGCGCGGTCGACATGGATCTCGACTACCCCGTCGGCAACATCGGCGAAGGCGTCGTGTCGAACCTGCCCGACGGCAGGGTGCCCGACATGTGCGTGTGGGGTGACCCGGCGACCCAGGACGTCGTGTGGCGCGACCACGACCCGACCGAGCTCGCCGGCAACCTCCGCGGTGTGTGGCTGTATCTCGCGTCTGGAACCGGGGTCCCCGGCGCGCAGGACGCTCCCAATCCTGCGGCCTCGCTGACCGAGCAGGGGATCTGGCAGATGAACCAGGTGTTCGCCGAGGCTCTCACCGTTCACGGAGTCGGTCACTACGACAACTTCTACAGCCAGGGGATGCACGCTTGGCCCTACTGGCGGGACGACCTGCGCGACTTCCTGACCCGTCTGACCTTCATCCCTCGCCCGGCGACCTTCGACTACCGCACGATCGCCACCGACTTCTCCGTGTTCCGGTGGCACTTCAGGACCGACCGCACAGTCAAGGAGTTCACCTATCTCGAGGGTGTGGGGCCCGCGAGCGGGTTCCGTGCCGGTGGGAGCGGCACCCTCACCGCCACGAGCCCGCCGCGCACGTTCGCACGCGGTCGCTACCTGATCACGACGCCGTTCGGCACGACGAGCCCGAGCGCAGGAGGGAACGGCAGTATGACGTTCTCGATCGACCTCGGGCCGGCACATCCCGTGCAGCAGTACGCGTTCGGTCAGCTGGGTGAGGCGACGCTTCCCGTCGTCGACGTCACGATCGCGCCCGCGTCCTAGTCGAGCTCGACGTCGAGCTTGCCGCGGCGCACCTCGGCGCCCAGTTGGTGGGCGCGGTCGTCCCGCCGCACGGCGTCGCCGACGGTGAGGTTGCGGAGGCGCACGCGCTCGAGCCACGCCGGCAGCGCGGGCCGCACGACGAGACGATCGCGTGACGCGTCGGCATCGAGGCCCAGCAGCGTGGTGAGCAGGTGGACCACGGCCCCCGCCGCCCATGCCTGCGGCACGTTGGCGCCGAGGTACTGCACGGGGAAGCCACCCGGGTCGCGGGCCAGCCCGGCGTACAGCTCCGGAACGCGACGGTTCTGGAAGCGCTCGCCGGCGTCGAGCACCGCCCGGGCCACCATCGCCGCTTCCTCGTCGAGCCCGTACCGCCGCAGGCCGGCGGCGGCGAGGGCGTTGTCGTGCGGCCACACCGACCCGCGCTGGTAGGAGAACGGGTTGTAGGCCACGTGCGTTGTCGAGAGCGTGCGGATGCCCCAGCCGCTCCACATGTCGTCGGCGACCAGCCGCGCGGCAACGCGCGCCGCTCGTTCGGCCGTGACCGCGCCGGACCACAGCAGGTGCCCGGGGTTGGACGTGACCGACTCGATGGGCCGCTTGGCCCCGTCGAGACCGAGGTAGTAGGTGCCCTCCGCCTCCCACCAGAAACGCGCCTCGATCAACGCGGCCAGACGATCGGCGTCGTCGCGCAGGCGGGTTGCGGCTTCGTGGTCGCCGTACGCGTCTTCGATCGTCGCCGCCCACGCCCGCTTGGCCGCGACGACGTAGCCCTGCAGCTCGCACAGCGCGATCGGGAGCGCGGCGAGCGAGCCGTCGGCGTTCACGATCCCGTCGCCCGAGTCCTTCCAGCCCTGGTTGTAGTAGCCGCCCTCCCGCGCCCGGGTGGCGTACTCCTGCAGGCCGTCACCATCCGCGTCGCCGTCGGTGTCGATCCACGCCAGTGCCCGCTCGACGTGCGGTCGCATCCGGTCGAGCGCCCCGCGGTCGCCGTGCCACCGCCACGCCTCTGCGGCGGCCAGCACGTAGAGCGTCGTCGCGTCGTGGCTGCCGTAGTAGGGCGTGTGGGGCACCAGGTGGAAGAAGGCAAGTTCCCCACGGCGGATCTCGTGCTCGATCTTGCCGGGCTGCATGTCGCGGGCATCGTCGTAGCCGTCACCCTGGAGCTCGCCGAGGGACTGGAGCGACGCGATGGCGAAGCGCGGCGCGAGCGCGAGCGTCTGCAGCGACACCACCAGCGCGTCGCGGCCGAACAGCGACACGAACCACGGGATGCCCGCCGCCGGCACCCAGTCGTCGACGCCACGCGTGTGTGCGTGTGGACCGCCGCCGATGTCGTGGACGTGGAGCCGCAGGCTGGCGAGATCATCGACGGCCTGGCTCACTGTTGCTGTCACGCCGGGGTCGCTCGTCTCGAACGACGTCGCGTGCTGGACCCAC
>VAXF01000085.1 GCA_005888395.1 Actinomycetota bacterium
GCTCGGCGCCGATCGACACCGCGTGCTCCATCGGGGCCGCGAACGGCATCGCCGGCACGTCGGCCATCGCGAGCCGGCGTACCGGGGCGTCGAGGTCGTAGAACGCCTCGCCCGCCACCAGGGCGGCGACCTCGGCGCCGACCCCGAACGACACGTTGTCCTCGTGCACGACGAGGACGCGGCCGGTCTTGGCGGCGGAGCGGAGCACGGTGTCGCGGTCGAGCGGCGCGATCGTTCGGAGGTCGACGACCTCGATGCTGTTGCCCTCCTCGGCCAGGGCCTCGGCCGCCTCCAACGAGAGGTGCCGGTGCAGGCCGTAGGTGACGATCGTGAGGTCGTCGCCGGCCCGGGCGACGTCGGCGACGCCGATCGGCACGCGCCACTCGCCGTCGGGAACGGGACCCTTGATGAGCCGGTACGTCTTCTTGTGCTCGAGGAAGAGCACGGGGTCGGGGTCCTCCACCGCTTCGCGCAAGAGGCCGGCGACATCGGCGGGGGTCGACGGCACCACCACCTTGAGCCCCGCCACGTGGGCGTAGAAGGCCTCGATGCACTGCGAGTGGTACAGGGCGCCGTGCACGCCGCCACCCCACGGGGCGCGGATCACGAGCGGCACATGGAAGTCGCCGTTGGAGCGGTAATGGATCTTGGCGGCCTCGCTCACGATCTGGTCGAACGCGGAGTGGATGAAGTCGGCGAACTGGATCTCGGCGATCGGGCGTAGGTCGGCCAGCGCCAGCCCGATGGCGATGCCCACGATCGACGACTCGGCGAGGGGCGTGTCGATGACCCGCCGGTCGCCGAACTCGGCGTGCAGCCCGTCGGTGGCGCGGAACACGCCGCCGCGCGGGCCCACGTCCTCGCCGAGCACGAGCACTCGCTCGTCGGCCGCCATCAAGTCGTGCTGGGTCTGGCGCACCGTGTCGATGATCGAGCGGACGGTGCCCCCTTCGGCGGGCGCTCGAGGTGCGTCTCGGCCGGGCGCGAGCGGCCGGGCGTACACGCGGCTGAAGGCGGAGTCGGGGTCGGGCTCGCCCGCGTCCTCGGCCCGGCGCACCGCGTCGTCGACCTCGGCGGCCACCTCGGCCTCGAGTTGCTCCTCGCGTGCCTCAGGCAGCAACCGCTGCTCGATCAGGTACTGCTTCATCCGTTGGAGCGGGTCTTTCTTGCGCCAGGCCTCGACATCCTCCGGCGTTCGGTAGGTGCGGTCGTCGTCGTCGGAGGTGTGGGCCAGGTAGCGGTAGGTCTTGCACTCGATGAGGCTCGGCCCCTGGGCGCTTCGGGCACGGCGAAGGGCCGAGTGCACCGCGGCATAGACGTCGAGAGGGTCGTTCCCGTCGACGATGACACCCGGGAAGCCGTAGGAGTGCGCGTGCTCGGCGATGTTCTCGACGGCCGACTCCTTCGCCAGCGGGACGGAGATGGCGTAGCCGTTGTTCTCGCAGATGAACACCACCGGAAGGCGGTGGATGCCCGCGAAGTTGAGCGACTCGTGGAAGTCGCCCTTCGACGCGGCGCCGTCGCCGAAGTAGCAGACGGCGGCGCGCGACTCTTGCCGGTACTTCGCCGCCAAGGCGATGCCCACGGCATGTGGGATGTGGGTCGCGATGGGCGACGAGCCCGTGATGATTCCGCGTTCGCGGCTCCCCCAGTGGTTCGGCATCTGACGGCCGCCGGAGTTCGGGTCGTCGGCGCGGGCGAACACGGCGAGGAGCACCTCGTAGGCGGACATGCCCAAGGTGAGCACGAGGCCGAGGTCGCGGTAGTAGGGCAGGACGACGTCGGTGCCCTTGTCGATGGCCCACGCCGAGCCGACTTGGGCGCCCTCGTGGCCCTGCGCGCTGACGACGAAGGCTGCCTTGCCCATGCGGTTGAGACCCCAGATGCGCTGGTCGAGGGCGCGGGCGAGCAGCATCGTGCGGTACATCCCCACGAGGTCGTCGCGGTCGAGCCCGAGCTCGGTGTGCCTGTCGTGCAGGTGGAGGGCCGCGAGCTCCGGCCGGCGATCCTGCTCCTCGACGGCGTTGGCCACGATGCCTCCCGGCTCCCGCTACTGGAACGTCGTTATGTGAACCAGCCGACCGATGTCGTCGATGCGCTGCTCGGCCATGCGCTCGGCATACGCGGTGGTCGAGATGCCCTCGGCTCGCGCTCCCTGGATCAGGGTGAGCGTGGTGTCGTAGATGCGGCGAACGCGCGCGTAGGCGCGTTCGCGGTGGTAGCCCGCCAGCTCCTCGGCGACGTTGATCAGCCCACCGGCGTTGACGATGAAGTCCGGCGCGTACAGGACATCGGTGCGCGCCAGCAGGTCGACGTTCGACGCGTCAGCCAGCTGGTTGTTGGCAGAGCCGACGATCGCCCAGCAGCGAAGCTCGGGGATCGTGTCGGCGTTGAGCGCGCCGCCGAGCGCGCACGGCGAGTAGATGTCGCACGGCAGCGCGTGCGCCTTCTCCGGCGGCACGGTGTCGACACCGAAGTCGCGCTGCACGCGGTCGACCGCGTCCTCGTCGACGTCGGCCACGGTCACGTGGCACCGCTCCTCGACCAGGTGGCGTACGAGGTTGGTGCCGACCTTGCCCACGCCGGCGACCACGACGTGCCGCTCGGCGAGCTCGTTCGAGCCCTTGCACGCCAGGGCCGTTGTTTTCATGGCATGGAACACGCCGTACGCGGTCGCCGCCGACGGATCGCCGGAGCCACCGAGCCATCGGCTGACGCCCGTGACGTGGGTGGTCTCGCGGCGGATGATGTCCATGTCGGCCTGGGTCGTGCCGACGTCCTCGGCCGTGATGTACCGCCGCGCGAGCGTTTCGACGAACCGGCCGTAGGCGCGGAGAAGGGCCTCCGACTTGGCCGTGCGCGGGTCGCCGATGACCACCGCCTTGCCGCCACCGAGGTCGAGCCCGGCCGCGGCCGCCTTGTAGGTCATGCCCTTCGCGAGACGGAGCACGTCCTCGAGGGCGGCGTCCTCGGACTCGTACGGGTAGAAGCGGGTGCCGCCGAGCGCGGGCCCGAGTCGGGTGGAGTGGAGGGCGATGATCGCCCGCAGGCCGCTCTTGCGGTCATGGCAATAGACGACCTCCTCGTGGTCGTCGACCCCGATCCGCTCGAAGAGCTGCACTCGACTTGAGCGTACCGCTCACCGCGCGCGTGCCTGCCGACTTCCTGACTAGCCCGTTTGGGCGAGGGAAATGACGCGATCGGACTATCGACCGCATTCCGTGCGTGTCCGACACTTCGTTGTACGAACCGGACAACGGAGCCGGAAGACCAAAGGAATGGACATGGACGACTACGGCGCACAGGACGCCCTTCTCACCCCTTCGGAGGTTGCCGCGATGTTCCGCGTGAACCCGAAGACGGTCACGCGTTGGGCGCGAGCGGGAAAGATCACCGCGATTCGCACCCTCGGTGGGCACCGGCGCTTCCGGGCGTCGGAGGTCCGTCGCTACCTCGCTGAAGCGGAGCACTCCGAAGTCGAGATGTAGGCCTGCGCCCGCGTAGCTTTCGCGGGCGCATGCGATCGGGGCTCCAGGCGGTCACCTTCGACTACTGGAACACCCTGGTCTACGAGGACCGCGGCCACCTGCGTGGCCGGCGCCTCCAGGCGTGGGCGGGGATCCTGGAGGAGGCCGGCTTCCCGGTCGAACGGGAGCTGCTGGACGCGGTCTTCGACGCGTCATGGGAGAAGTACCTCGAGGCCTGGACCGCCAACCAGCAGTACCGGGCCGTTCAGGCGGCCGAGGACATCCTCGAGGCGCTCGGCTTCGACGTGCCGGCCGGCGTCCGGGAGACCCTCATGGAGGCGTTCGGACGCGCAGGTGACAAGGCCGAGCTCCACCTCACCGACGGCGTCGCGCGCTGCCTGCGCATTCTGAAGGACGCCGGCCTGCGGCTCGGCATCGTGTGCGATGTCGGCATGACGTCCTCCTCCACCCTGAAGGCTCACCTCGATCGCCACGGGGTGCTCGACCTGTTCGACGCGTGGGCCTTCTCCGACGAGGTCGGTGTCTACAAGCCGGCGCCCGAGATCTTCGCCCACGTACTCACCGGCATGGGCGGTGTGGCAGCGGACCGTGCCGCGCACGTCGGTGATCTGCGCCGCACCGATGTGGCGGGAGCGCAGGCGATGGGCATGACATCGGTGCGCTACACGGGGGTCTTCGACGACGAGACGCAACCGGAGCCCGAGGCCGACCACGTGGTGTCCCACCACGACGCCCTGCCCGACGCGCTGGGCATCTCCGTCTGAGTGGTCGGGACCGGCGTCGATCCGGTGACCTCACGCTTTTCAGGCGCGCGCTCTACCAACTGAGCTACCCGACCAGCGGTCCTGACGGGATTTGAACCCGCGACCTCCGGCTTGACAGGCCGGCGTGCACTCCAAACTGCACCACAGGACCCGATGCTTGTGCCCCCAACGGGATTCGAACCCGTGTTACCGCCTTGAAAGGGCGAGGTCCTAGGCCGCTAGACGATGGGGGCACGAGTCCCGGGAGGCGGGTTCACGATACTCGACCGCTCACCCTGGCTCGCCGAGCGCGTCAACCACCTGCTCCTCGAGCCAGCCGAGGTAGCTGTAGACCGCGAACGTCGGCGCGCGCGGGTCGTCGTCGGGCAGCGTGTGGAGGTCCTCGCTGACGTCGAGGCGGGTGCCGAGCACCAGGCGCAGGCTGTTGAGCGCCCGCATCCACGCGAGCAGCTCGTCCTCGGCGAGCCGGGTGGCGTCGGCCGTGGCCTCGAGCCGGCCCAGCGCGTCGGCGTGGCGGGCGAGCAGGTCCTCACGCATGAGGCGCTGGTACTCGGCGTCGCGCTCGGGGTCGTCGAGGTACGCGGGCGGGAACAGCCGGACGAGCGAGGGGTCGTCGGTGTCGAGCAGGTCCCTGAGTTGCACCGGGAGCGAGCGCAACAGCTCGCGCTCGCCCTCGGACAGCCGGACCTCGAAGTCGCCCCGGCGCGTGCGACGGACCCGCTTCCGCGGTGTCACTCGTCGTGCTGCATGGTGGCCCAGAGCCCGTGCTCGTGGAGCCGGAACACGTCGAGCTCGGCCTTTTCTCGGCTGCCGTTCGACACGACGGCCCGGCCGTCGTGATGCACCTGGAGCATGAGCCGGTGGGCCTTGTCACGGTTGTAGCCGAACAGCTTCTGGAAGACCCACGCGACGTAGGACATCAGGTTGATCGGGTCGTTCCACACGATGACGACCCATGGCCGGTCGGGCTCGGCCACTGCGTCGTCGGTGGGGTCGAGGACCTCCGTCGGGGCCAGTTGCATGGTGGGCTCGATGCACCCCATCGCCACCAGGCTCGCGCACCCGCGCTGCTGATGCAGTCCGCCGGGCGGGCTGTCTCGCCGGCTCGCCTCCACGGGCGAGCCCCGCTTTGTCCGGTACGGGGACCCCTCCTATCCTGCGGCCCGGTATGTCGCGGCTCGCCCGGCTGTCGCTCCTCACAACAGTCCTCACGTTCCTCGCCGTGACCGCGGGCGGGCTGGTGCGGGCGACGGGTTCGGGGCTCGGTTGCCCGGGGTGGCCACGGTGCTTCGGTCGCTGGATCCCGCCGGCCAACGCCCACTCGATCATCGAGATGAGCCACCGCTACCTCGTATCGCTCTCGATCTGGGCCGCCGTCGCCGTGTGCGTCTCGGCCCTCGTGTGGCACCGGCGCGACCGTGTGACCTTTGGGCTCGGCTTGGCGATCGTTCCCCTGTTCGCGGCGCAGGCCGCCCTGGGTGCCTACGTGGTCCACCGCAAGTTGACGGCCTGGACGGTGGTCGCCCACCTGGCCCTTGCCATGGTCGTGGTCGGCCTCCTCATCCTCCTCACCGTTCACCTCGTGGCGCGCGGCCGCGCGTTGCCGCTCGCCGCCGATCGCCGCATGGTCCGGCTCGCGTCCGCCGCCGCGCTGTCGGCGTTCGGCCTCATGCTGCTCGGCTCGTATGTCACCGGGCGGGGCGCGGGCCTCGCCTTCACCGACTGGCCGCTCATGCACGGCCGGGTCATCCCCGACCTGTCCGAGACGACGCGCGTCCTCCAGTTCTCCCACCGGGTGGTGGCAGCGCTCGTCGGACTGTTCGTCGGCTACGTCGTCATCGAGGCGCGGCGCCGCACCGGGGCGATCCGCCGGCTCGGGGAGCTCGCCGGTGCGCTCTTTGTCGTGGAGATCATCGTGGGTGGGCTCAACGTCATGACGCGTCTCCACTCGGCGGTCGTCACCACCCACCTCGCGCTCAGCTCGTTGATCTGGGGCACGCTCGTCACGCTCATCGCCGTTGCCCGTCGCACACCGGTGCCGGCGGCGCTCACCGTGCCCGAGGCGGGCCTCGTCGACGCCCGCCCCGCGTCGAGCGTTGCCGAGCGGGTCGTCGCCTATGTCGCTCTCACCAAGCCCCGCATCGTGGAGCTCCTGCTGATCACGACGGTGCCGACGATGGTGGTGGCGGCGCGCGGCGTGCCGTCGGGCTGGCTGGTGCTGGCGACGTTGCTCGGGGGCTCGCTGGCGGCGGGCGGCGCCAACGCCATCAACATGTACGTCGACCGCGACATCGACCGGCTCATGAAGCGCACCCGCCACCGGCCGCTGGTCACGGGCGCGGTGCCTCCGGCAAACGCTCTGTTCTTCGGCATCACGCTCAATGTGCTGGCGTTCGTCGAGCTGGCCAACCTGGTCAACCCGCTGAGCGCCGCGCTCGCGGTCAGCGCCACCTTGTTCTATGTCTTCGTCTACACGCTGTGGCTCAAGCGCTCCTCGGTGAGCAACATCGTCATCGGCGGCGCGGCCGGCGCGGTCCCGGTGCTCGTGGGCTGGGCCGCAGTCACCGGCTCGCTCGGCCTGGCCCCCCTCGTGCTCTTCGCGATCATCTTCTGGTGGACGCCGCCCCATTTCTGGGCGCTCGCCATTCGTTATCGCGACGACTATGCCGCGGCCGACGTGCCGATGCTCCCGGTGGTCGGCGGTTTCAGGAAGACCGCGCGCCAGATCGTCGTGTACACCGTGCTCCTGTGGGCGCTGACGCTCCTCTTCTATCCGGTCGGTCGAATGGGCGACCTCTACCTCGCGGCCGCGGTCTTCCTCGGCGGGATCTTCACCTACCAGGCCTTCGCCCTGTGGCGGCGGGTGGTCGACGCGCCGCCCGACGGCATGCGCGACGCGTCGGGCGCGGCCATGCGCTTGTTCGGGTATTCGATCTCCTACCTCGCGCTGCTGTTCGCGGCCATGGACCAACTGATCGTGCATGGTTGACGTCGCGCCCGCGCCCGAGGTGACGGAAGCGCCGGCGGTGCCGGCCACTCCGGCACCCGCGGCGTGGGTCACGAGCCTCGATCACCGACGCCTCGGTCTCGCCTACCTCGTCTCCGCCTTTGCGTTCCTCGTGCTCGGGGGCGTGGTCGCGCTGGTGCTGCGGATCGAGCTGTGGAGCCCCGGCCTCCAGATCCTCGACCGTGGCCACGGCGACCAGTTGTTCACGCTCCACGCCACGGTCATGGTCTTCCTCTTCCTTGCGCCGGCGTGGGTCGGTGTCGCCTGCTGCCTCGTCCCCGGCATGATCGGTGCCGACCGGCTGGCGTTCCCGCGGCTGCAGGCGCTCGCCTTCTGGCTCTACCTCACCGGTGGCGTCCTCGTGGCCGTCAGCTACCTGGTTCGCGGCGGGCCGTTCGCGGCCGGCGCGCTCCTGCGGTTCGAGCAGCTTCGAGGCGCGACCGCCGGGGACGCGAGCCGGCTGTGGATCCTGGGCATGGGCACCGTCTCCGTCGCGGCGGTGCTGGCGGCGGTCGACCTCGTGACGACGGTGGTCCAGCTGCGCGCGCCCGGTACCGACCTGCTGCGCGTCCCTGCGTTCGCCTGGGCGACGGTCGTGAGCGGCGTCGTCGTGGTGCTCGCGGTGCCGGTCTTCGTGGCCGGGCTCACCGTCCTCTATATCGACGTCGCCCACGGCGGCCGGATCTTCACCGGGCGGGGCGGACCGGTTCTGTGGCAGCACGCCGTCTGGCTCTACGGCCGTCCCGAGGTCTACGGCGCGCTGCTCGTGCCCGCGCTCGGGGCCGTGATCGACATCGTGCACCCCGGCCTCCATCGCGAGGAGCGGCCGGAGGCGCGGGGCGGCGGCCTCGGTGGCGATCGCCACCTCGGGGGGCGCGGCGCGCTCGGGAACCGTTCACCCCGGTGGCCGTGCTCGCGCTCGTCCCGGCGGGCCTGGTCGTGCTCTACCTCGTCGGCGGGCTCCGCACCCTGCGCCCGCGTCCGACGGGGGCGGTCGCGCTCTGCGTCGGCTTCGCGCTCCTCCTCGGCCTCGAGGCACTGAGCGCGATCGTCGGCGCCGCGCTTCACGTGCACGCCGGTGCCGAGTGGGGCTCGGCGCACGCCCACTACGCGCTGTTTCTCGCGCCGTTGTTCGCGTTGTTCGCCGCGTGCTTCCACTGGGGCCCCGAGCTCTTCGGCCGGCGGCTCTCGCAAGGGCTCGGCCATCTCCAGAACCTGCTCCTGCTCGCCGGGGTGCTGCTCGCGTTCGTGCCGCTCTCGACCGGTCTCCGCAACCAGCCCCGCCTGACCGGCGACTACGTCGCCCACGGTGGCTGGACCGCGCTCAACCGGGTGGCGACGGTCGGCGTCTTCGTGCTCGCGCTGGCGTTGGTCGTCTTCGCCGCCGCGGTAGCTCGATCACACCGGGCCGACGCTGGTGACGTGCGCGCCACCGACGAGGTCACCGGCTGATGGCCACCACGACGCTGCCGGCGGTTCCCGAGCGCGCCGCGCCCCCCGAGGTGGCGATCGCCACCGAGGCCGCCGCCCCGGCGGGCCGCCGGTCGACGCTGCTGTTCGGCGCGACGCTCGTCGCCTCCGCCGACGTCATGCTCTTCGCCGGGCTCATCGCCGCGTTCCTGTTGGGGCGCTCCACCGTGCGGCCATGGCCGGCGAAGGGGGTCCATCTCGACAACTACCGCGGCAATATCGTCGTGCTCACTGCCCTGATG
>VAXF01000086.1 GCA_005888395.1 Actinomycetota bacterium
GACTCCGGAGTCGGGCTGGCCGGATTTGAACCGGCGACCTCTTGACCCCCAGTCAAGCGCGCTAACCAAGCTGCGCCACAGCCCGCGACCGGGTCAGTCTACGGCGGTCACACGTGGTGGACGACCCACTCGATTCCCTGGAATGCCCGGTACCCGAGGTAGATCACCAGCGCCACCAGCAGGAGCTTGAAGTGCCACGGCGTGCCCGCCGGCGGGGCGATCACCCGCCCGCACGACGGGCACGACCCGTCGGGCTGCATCGAGTTCGGGTTCCAGAAGCGGCCGCACTGCTCGCACCATGGCATCAGTCCGACGCCCGCCGGTCGCGGGGGCCGACCGCGGCGACACGGGACGCGAGCGGATGGGTGACGAGATCGGCCGCCACGGCGCTCGCCTCCAGCAGACGCGTCAGATCGACACCCGTCTCGACACCGAGGTCGTCGAGCATGGCCACGAAGTCCTCAGTGGCGAGGTTGCCGGCGGCGTCGGTGGCGAACGGTGAGCCTCCGAGTCCGCCGATCGAAGAGTCGAACCGGGCCACGCCCCGAACGAGCGCGGCGTACGCGTTGACGAGCGCTGTGCCGCGGGCGTCGTGGAGGTGCAACCCCACGTCGGTGCCGACGACGTCGACCAGGTCGTCGATCCGCCGCGGCGTGGCCATGCCGGTCGTGTCGGCATAGGTGAGCGACGTCGCGCCGGCATCGAGAAGACGGTCGCCCAGCGAGGCCACATCGTCGGACGCGATGTCGCCCTCGTAGGGCGAGCCGAACGCGCACGACACCACGGCGTCGACCGGAAGGTCGCCGACGATGGCACAGATCTCCCCCACCGCGTCCACCGACTGCTCGATCGTCATGCGCACGTTGCGCTCGTTGTAGGCGGGCGACGCCGACACGGTGACACTCAGCCCGTCGATGCCGGCCTCCACCGCCAGCTCCGCGCCGCGACGGTTGGGCACGAGGGCGATCAGCCGCACGTCCGGGCGACGACTCACGCCGGCCAGCACGTCGGCCGCCCCGGCCATGGCCGGCACCGCAGTCGGGGACACGAACGACACCGCTTCGATCTCGCGCAGGCCCGCCGCCGCCAGAGCGTCGACCAGCCGCGCCCGCCCCTCGGGCGCTACGGCCGCTTCCCCCTGGAGCCCGTCCCGCGGCCCGACCTCGCGGAGACGTGCCTTCGCCGGCAGCCCCATCTCAGACCGGTGGCACGCCGTGGCGCCGGTCGCTGAAGCTCCGGTCCTTGCCCTCGGCCGCCGCCAACCGGGCGACGATCTCGTCGCGCAGGTCCTCGGGGCGCACGATCGCATCGACCACAAGCTCCGACGCGAGCCGGAGGATGTCGACGTCGGCTTCGAACTCGGCGCGCTGCTGGGCCACGAACGCCTCGCGCTCGGGCTCGCTCTCGATCGCCGCGATCTTGTTGGCGTACACCGCGTTCACGGCCGCCTCCGGGCCCATCACCGCGATACGCGCCGTCGGCAGCGCGATGGTCGCCTCGGGATCGAAGGCGGGGCCGGACATGGCATAGAGACCGGCGCCGTAGGCCTTGCGCACGATCACCGACACCTTCGGCACCGTGGCCTCGGCGACGGCCGTGATCATCTTCGCTCCGTGCCGAATGATCCCCTGGCGCTCGACCGCGCTGCCGATCATGAAGCCGGGCACGTCGGCCAGGAACACGAGCGGCACGTTGAACGCGTCGCAGCACCAGATGAAGCGCGCCGCCTTGTCGGCCGAGTCCACGAACAGCACCCCGCCCTTGCGCGCCGGGTTGCTGGCCACCACCCCCACCGAGCGGCCCGCCATGCGGGCGAAGCCCACGATCAGCGCCGGCGCGAACAGCGGCTTGACCTCGAAGAACGTGCCCTCGTCGACGAGGGCGTCGACCACCACGTGCATGTCGTAGGCGACGCGCTCCGACGACGGGATCAGCGAGCCGTCGAAGACGGTGGCCGGCTTACCGGGCTCCAGCAGGGCGGGCGCAGACCGCCAGCTCTGCGGCAGGTAGGAGAAGTAGCGGCGGGCCTGGGCGATGGCGTCGGCGTCGTCGGTGGCGAGGTTGTCGCCGCACCCCGAGACCGTGCAGTGCATCCGAGCCCCGCCCATCTCCTCGAGCGTCGTCTTCTCGCCGATGACCATCTCGGCCATCCGGGGCGAGCCGAGGTACATCGAGGCGTTGCCCTCCACCATGAACACGACGTCGCAGAACGAAGGGATGTACGCGCCGCCCGCAGCCGACGGCCCGAACAGGCAGCAGATCTGCGGCACCTTTCCCGACAGCCGCACCTGGTTGGCGAAGATCCGGCCCGCACCGCGACGGCCCGGGAACAGCTCGACCTGGTCGGTGATGCGGGCGCCGGCCGAGTCGACCAGCCAGAACACCGGCACCTCGTGCCGCAACGCGTACTCGGTGACGCGCACGATCTTCTCCACCGTGCGCGCGCCCCACGACCCCGCCTTCACGGTCGGGTCGTTCGCCATCACCGCCACCGGGCGCCCGTCGACCCGCCCGATGCCGGTCACGACGCCGTCGGCCGGCAGGTCGCCGGCAACCGCGTTGGCAAGCAGCGCGTCCTCGACGAACGAGCCCTCGTCGAGCAACAGCGCCAGCCGGTCGCGCACGAAAAGCTTGTTCTGGGCCGCCAGCTTCTCGGCGCCGCGTTCGAGGTTGCCCCGCCGCGCCCGCTCGCTGACGGCCTCGACGTCGTCCTCTTGCACGCTCAGATCCGGCGGATGGCGAGGATGGCGACGTCGTCCGGAAGTTGCGTGTCGGCGAAGTCGCGCGCCGCCTCGATCAACGACTTGCACAGCACGTCGGCCTCGACACCCGGGTCGCGGCGCAGCATCGCCGCGATGCGGTCCTCTCCGAAGAGCTGCTCGCCCGAACGGGCCTCGGCCAACCCGTCGGTGTAGAGCAGGATGAGGTCCCCCAGCTGCAGGGGCACCTCGCGGCTGATGTAGGCGGCGTCCGGGTCGAGCGTCAGCAGCGGGCCGGTCGCGCGGAGCGGACGCACCTCTCGGTCGTGCCACAGCCACGCCGGCGGGTGACCCGCCGACGCGTACCGCAACGTGCCGGCGTCCTCGTCGAAGACGACCGCGGCCAGCGAGACGAACTCTTCACCGCGGCCCTGCTCGGCCATCTGGCGGTTGAGCTCCTCGAGCGCCTGGGCCGGATCGCGGTACTGGCGCAGGAACACGCGTAGCAGGTACTTGACCTGGAAGGCGGTGATCGACGCCTCGATGCCGTGCCCGCTGACGTCGCCTATGACGGCGGCCAGGCGCGTGGGCGACGTGCGGTAGAGGTCATAGAAGTCCCCCGCCATGAGACCAGTGCCCGCCGAGTAGACGCGTCCGACCTCGAAGCCGGCGACGTCGGGCAGCTCCTCGGGCGCGAGCCGCGCCGCCCACCGGCGAGGCGCCAGCTCGTCCTGCGACAGCACCTCCTCGGCCCGCCGCTCGAGCAGCGAGCGCTCCTCGGCCAGCCGCGCCTCGTGCAGGAAGCGCGGTCCGTAGCGCAACGAGATGAACACCGGCAGCGCGAGCGCCAGCAGCGGGATGCCGTAGAGCGTGCGCACCGAGGTGATGCCGAGCGAGGCCGCCAGCAGGGAGTAGAGGAGGGCGGTGTGCGCCTCCTTGCGGAACGCCGAGCGCGCCAGCACCACTGCGTCGCCCTCGGAGCTGTCGTCGATGCGGAGCCACGCCCGGCGCAGCCGGCGGGCTGAGCGGCCCCACACGACCGCGGCCACCAGACAGCCCAGGGCTACCACCATGAGCGGGGGGTTACTCCACATGGTCGTGCCGATCGTACCGGGCCATTTCGCCCTCACTCGCTTCGATGCGTTCGGGCGAGCTAACGGTGCCCCGGGCGACCGGCAAAGCCGGCACGCCCTCCGCGCTGTCTCTTCCCGCTGTCAGCCGAAGAGGGCGCCTTCGGCGCCGAGCGCGGCCAACAGGCCGCTCAACCCGCCCGGCGGCGGACCCGGAGCTTCAGCGGGGTTGGACCGAAGTCGAAGTGCTCGCGCACCTTGCGCTCGAGATAGCGCAGGTAGGAGGCCGGAAGCGTGCGGTTGGCGAACAGGGTGAACGTGGGCGGGTCGATCGCGCCCTGGGTGGCGTAGAGCACGCGGGCCCCTGGGGCCGGGTGGGCGGCCTGGGCGGCCTGGATGACCTCGTTGAGCTCACGCGTGGGCACGCGCCGGTGGTACTCCTCGATGGCCTGACCCAGCGCCGGCAGCAGCTTCTGCACCCCCCGGCCCGTGAGGGCGCTGATCTTGAGGACCGGCGCATAGCCGAGGAACGCGAGCCGGTCGCCCACCTGGGCCTGCACCGCGGCGCGCTGCTCGGTGTCGAGCACGTCCCATTTGTTGAGGGCGATGACCACCGGGCTTCCCGCGGCGTCGACCCGCTCGGCGAGGCGCTGGTCCTGATGCGTGACGCCCTCGCTCGCGTCGATCACGAGGATGGCTGTGTCGGACCTGTCGACGGCCCGCAGCGCCCGCACGAGCGAGTAGTACTCGGCGCCCTCGCCGATGCGGCTCTTGCGGCGCATGCCGGCGGTGTCGACGAAGCGCAGGGGACCCTCGGCCGTCTCGACGACCGTGTCGATCGTGTCCCGAGTGGTGCCGGGAAGGTCGTGGACGACGGAGCGCTCCTCGCCGATCAGGCGGTTGAACAACGTCGACTTGCCGACGTTGGGCCGGCCGACCACCGCAACCGCCGGCACGTTGGGCTCCGGCGCGAGCGCGGGCGTGGGCTCGGTCGCACCCGCCGCGGGCAGCAGGCGCACGACGTCGTCGAGCAGGTCGCCCGTCTGGCGGCCGTGTAGCGCGCTCACCGCCCACGGGTCGCCGAGGCCGAGGCGCGTGAGCTCCCATGCGTCGGCTTCGCGACTCGCGCTGTCGACCTTGTTGGCGACGAGGAGCACCGGCGTGCGCGAGCCGCGCAGCAGCGCAGCCACCCGCGCGTCCTCGTCGGTGGCGCCGACGGCCGCGTCGACCACGAACAGGACGACGTCGGCGTCGCCAATCGCCCGCTCCGCCTGCGCGCTCACCTGCCGGTCGAGGGAGTCGTCGGTGGGGAGCCATCCGCCGGTGTCGACGACGGTGAACGTGCGGCCGTTCCACTCGGCCTCCATCACCTTGCGGTCGCGCGTGACGCCGGGATGCTCCTCGACGATCGCCTCCCGCCGTCCGACGATGCGGTTCACGAGCGTCGACTTGCCGACGTTGGGCCGCCCGACCACGGCGACCACCGGGAGGCGCACCATCATCGTCCGACGAGGGCGTGGCGCAGCGCGCGGCCATCGGTGGAGACGACCTCCACCGCGCGGGGAAGGTCGGCCGGCGCCATTCCGTCGAGGAACACCCCCCGCGAGAGGCACACGTCGGGCAGGAGGTAGCGGTGGCCCTCCGGCTCGCACACGAGGGCGCGGGCGACGTCCTCCCCAACCAGCAGACCGGTGACGGCGATGTTGCCGCCGAAGAACTCGTTTCGGACGGCGACGACACGCACATCGTCGCGACCGAGCCGGGCGACGAGCGGGGCAAGGACCTGTGCGCCGTACTCACCGGTGAGCACCGCGACTGGTGCGTCATCGGACGCAGGCGCCATGGTCGCGCGCGTCGCGCCCGCGGCGCGCGGAGCGCGGTAGCCGTCGGCGGGCGCGCCGTCGACCCACGCGAAAAAGCCCGACCGCACGCCGAGCACGTCGTCGGCGTGGTCGAGGAGCTCGGCCTCGAACGAGCGCGCGATGCCAATGCCGTTCTCGTGCTGCGGGAAGCCCTCGTACTCGCCGGCCGTGGGGAACGGCCGGCCCGCGAGCAGGTAGTACTCGTCGGCCGCGAACACCAGCCGGCGCCCCAGCACGCGGTCGAAGACTGCCTGCCACTCCCCCACCGCATCGAGCACGGCGGCCGCTTCCTCACGAGTGTGCGGGCGCATCGACGGCTCATGCGAATGACGGCTGACACCGAGCGGCACCACGCCGACCGTCGCCAGCTCCGGGTATGCGTCGAGCACGCCGGCGAGCGTGTCCTCGAGCACCGCGCCGTCGTTGATGCCCGGGCACACGACCACCTGGCCGTGAATCTCCACGCCGTGGTCGAGCAGGGCGCGCAGCCAGCGGAGGCTCGTCGCACCGCGGCGGTTGCGCAGCATCCGGGCGCGCACGTCGGGATCGGTGGCGTGGATGCTCACGTAGAGCGGGCTGAGGCCCTCGGCGACCACCCGCTCGAGATCGGCCTCGGTGAAGCGCGTGAGCGTGGTGAAGTTCCCGTAGAGGAACGAGAGCCGGTAGTCGTCGTCCTTCAGGTAGAGGCTGGTGCGCATGCCTTTGGGCAACTGGTAGATGAAGCAGAACTCGCAGTGGTTGTCGCAGGTGCGCACCTGGTCGAACAGCGCCGACTGCACCTCGACGCCCAGCACCTCGCCCGCCGCCTTCGGCACGGCAAGAGTGAGCTCGAGCCCGCCGCGCCGCACTTCGAGCTCAGGGTCGGGCTCGTCGGCGAGAAGGCGGTAGTGGATGACGTCGCGCGGGCGCTCGCCGTTGATCGTGAGGATCTCGTCTCCGGTGAGCAGACCGGCACGGGCGGCGGGCGACGCGGGCGCGACTGCCACCACCTGCGGGTGGTCCATGGTCGTCAGGATAGGGGTGCACGGTTAGCCTGAGGTCGTGCGGGTCGAGAAGGTGCTGCTCGCGGCCCCACGGGGCTTCTGCGCCGGCGTCGAGATGGCCATCAAGGCGCTGGCGTGGATGGTGCGCGTCTTCGACCCGCCTGTCTACTGCTACCACGAGATCGTCCACAACCAGCTCGTCGTCGACCGTTTCCGTCGGCTCGGCGTCGTGTTCGTCGACGACATCGCCGAGGTTCCGCCGGGCGCGCCGGTGATGCTCAGCGCCCACGGCTCGGCGCCCGAGGTCGTCGCCGCCGCGCGCGACGAGGGCCGCTTCGTCGTCAACGCCGTCTGTCCCCTGGTCACCAAGGTCCATCACGAGGCCAAGGTGCGCGCCGGCAAGGGCTTCACGATCGTCTACGTCGGGCAAGAGGGCCACGACGAGGCCGTGGGCACGACCGCAGTCGCCCCGCAGGCCATCCACCTCGTCGAGAGCGAGGACGACGTGACCGCTCTATCCGACCCGGGCGGCCAGCCACCAGGACTGGGCCGGCGTCCTCGAGGCCGCGCGTGATCGCTGGCCCGACCTCTGGATGCCGGGTCGCAGCGACCTCTGCTTCGCCACCACCAACCGGCAGCAGGCGCTGACAGCCATCGCCCACGAGGCCGACGCCATCGTCATCCTCGGCTCGGCCAACTCCTCCAACACCGTCGCCCTCGAGAAGGTGGCGCGCGCCGCCGGTTGCGAGCGTGTCTACCGGGTGAACGCGGCCGACGAGCTGCCGGACGATCTCGAGGGTGTCGTCGGCCTCACCGCGGGCGCGTCCGCGCCCGAGGAGCTCGTGGAGGCGGTCATCGGCCGGCTCGCACCGCGCGACGGCGTCGACGTGGTCGCCGTCACCGAGGAGGACGAGTACTTTCCGCCGCCCCCCGAGCTGCGCGAGCTGCTGACGACGCTCGACACCGTGGTGGGCCCGACCCTGGGTGGGCGTTCGCTCGACACGTCCCGCTCGCTCGCGGATGACCGGCGCGTCGTTGCCAGCGACGTGCTCGACGCGCTGGCAACGCTCTAGCCGGCCCGGCGGGCCGTGATGTTCAAGCGCACGTAGTCGATTGCACACGCGGGCAGCCGGTCGGCAACCGCCCGCACGAAGCCGGCGCGCTCGTCGGGCGGCATCCGGTCGAGCCGGGCGCCGAGGCACACGGCGGCGAGGAACTCCTCGAAGGCCTCTCGCGAGTCGAACACCGTCGGCTCTGCATTGAGCCACGTCTCGGCGTCGACGAAGCCCGCCGCCTCGAGGCGGCGCGCCGTCTCCTCCGGCGTGGCGAAGGTGACCGCCCCCGGCAGGTTGTCGCCGACCTCCCGTACCGCCTCGAGCACCGACGCGGTGTTCCCGGCGCCCCCGCACTGGGCCACCAGCTGGCCGCCCGGACGCAGCACCGCGGCGAGGTTGGCGAACAGGGCGTCGTGGTCGGGCACCCAGTGGAATGTCGCGGTGGAGAGCACCGCGTCGACGGGCGCGTCGAGCGGGAGCGGTTGGGCCAGATCGGCACGCACGAGCTCGACGTTGTCCCACCCGGCCAGCCGTCGCTCGGCGGCCGCGAGCATGTCGGGCGACGCGTCGAGCGCGACGACGCTGCCGCGGGGTAGGCGCTCGAGCAGCACCTCGGTGACCCGGCCTGATCCGCAACCCGCGTCGAGCACCCGCTCGTCACCCGCCAGCACGAGCCGCTTGACCACCGCGGCCCCCCACCGGGCCTGCGGCGCCGAGATCCGGTCGTAGGTGGCGCCGTCCCAGCTGCGGAATGCCATGCCTGAGCCTGGGCGCGAGAATGGCGCCATGGCAACCACATTCACCCGTATGGACGCCTCGACCCGGGAGCAGTGGCTCACGATCGGGGTCGAGCACGTCAAGAACCAGGGCCGGGTGGCCGACCGGATCCTCTGGCTCCTCGAGTCGCTCGCCGAGCTTGTCGACGGCTTCGCCACCGACCAGCTCACCCACTGCCTGCAGACGGCCACACGGGCCGAGCGGGCCGGCGCCGACAAGGAGTTCGTCGTCGCGTCGCTGTGCCACGACATCGGCAAGGCGATCTCGGTGCCGAACCACCCCGCCATCGCCGCCGCCATGCTGCAGCCCTACGTGCGCGACGAGGTGTACCAGGTGATCCTCACCCACCAGGACTTCCAGGGCCGCCATTACTACGCCTACTTCGACAAGGACCCCGATGCGCGCGAGCAGTACCGCGACGAGCCCTGGTTCGCCCTCGGCGAGCGCTTCGCCGACGAGTGGGACCAGAACTCGTTCGACCCCGACTACGACACGCTTCCCCTCGAGCACTTCGAGCCGCTCGTGCGAGAGGTCTTCGCGCAGCCCCACACGTTCTGAGGCCGTGACGGGCCGCGCCGGTCAGACTGACCGGCGTGCTCGACGTCCATTTCGTGATCCTCGGCGCCGCCATCGGCGCCGTCGGGCAGGCCCTCTACGTGCGCGACACGGTGCGCGGCGACACGCAACCCAACCGGGTCACATGGCTGCTGTGGGCGATCGCGCCGTTGCTGGCGTTCGCGGTCGAGATCCACTCCGGTGTCGGCCTGCGCTCGCTCATGACCTTCATGGTCGGTTTCGGCCCCCTGTGCGTGTTCGTGGCGTCGTTCGTGAATCCCGCCGCATTCTGGGAGATCACCCGCCTCGACTACGTCTGCGGCGCTCTATCGGTGCTGGGGACGGCCGGCTGGCTCGTGACCCGGCACGGGATGGTCGCCCTCGTCGCCGCCCTGGCCGCGGATGGCCTAGCCGCAGTGCCGACGGTGGTGAAGGCCTGGCGTGACCCGCGGTCGGAGAGCGCCAACGTCTATCTCGGCGGGCTCGCCAACGCCGGCATCACGCTGCTCACCGTCGACCGCGTGACGTCCGCCGTCGTCGCGTTCCCGATCTACATCCTCGTGGTGGCAACGCTGCTCTTCGCGCTCGTCGCCGGTCGGCTCGGCCCGCGTCTTCGGGCGAGCAGCGCCGACATCGGCACGGTGTAGGACAGCCATTCATGTTTCGACTTCTCAATGTCAACGACCGGACCGCGTTCGAGTGCGACGGCTCCTGGTACGACCTCGCCGAGCTCTCCGGCGACGCAGTGCTCGCCGATCCACTCGAGGCCATTGCCCGCCACCGCGAGCTTCACGCGCTCTACGGCCGCTGCGCCTCGGCACTCGGCGGTGGCCTCGTCGCCGATGCCGCACTCGGCGCGCCGATACCGCAGC
>VAXF01000087.1 GCA_005888395.1 Actinomycetota bacterium
GGGAACACGAACAGCCACACGGCGTCGACGAAGTGCCAGTAGAGCGCGTAGACCTCGACCGTCAGGTGTCGCTCGGCGGAGAAGCGCCCCTGCCACGCCTTGAGCTGCACGACGAGGCTCATCAGCAATCCGATCACCACGTGGGCGGCGTGGAGCCCGACCGTGGCATAGAAGATCGAGCCGTAGGCGTTGTCGCGCCAGCCGAAGTGCAGCTTCTGAAAGTCGTCGACGGTGTGGAAGATGAAGGCGGCACCCATGAGGAAGCTGAGCAGGAGCCCGGCCCGCAGCGCGCCCAGCCGGCCCCGGCGGATCCCGCGCTCGGCCCAGACCAGCGGGGCGCTGCTGCCCCAGAGCACGACCGAGAAGATCACGCTGTCACGCAGCTCGGGGAGCTCGATCCCGCCGAGGGGCCACTGCTTCGACGCCGCCCGCAGGAAGAAGTAGCTGGAGATGAGGGCGGCGAAGATCGTCGCCTCCGTCATGATCGTGACGACCATGCCCCACCACGCCACCGAACGGCCCGGTGCGCGTGCCGGCGCGACGGTGACGGGCGCCTCGACGACGATGACCGCGTTGCTCATGTGAGATCGGTATCCGTGCGCCAGAGCCAGCGGGTCAGGCCGGCGGCGGCGAGGGCGGCGCCGAGCACGCCGACGAGCACGGCGTTCACGAGCAACCCGAGGAACACGACGGCGATGCCGAGGGCGAGCACCAGCGGCAGGTAGGTCGGGTGAGGGATGCGTTGCGAGCCGTGGGGGACGGCGTCGATGCCGGTTGTGACGGGGATCTCGTGCACGAGCGCCCCTTCGGGCCCGAGGCTGCGGGTGGCCTCGTCGTCGCCCGAGACGGCGTGGGGGAGCGGGCGCTGGTCCCACAACGGATGCCGGCTGGCGACGACCGGTGTGGCGGCGAAGTTGTAGTCGGGCGGTGGCGAGGTGGTCGACCACTCGAGCGTGTCGGCGCCCCACGGGTCGTCGCCCGCCGGCGCGCCCCGCCGGAGGCTCCAGGCCCAGTTCCAGAGGGTGATGCCCGTGCCGGCGGCGAAGACGAGCCGGCGGTGACGATCACGTTGAGCGTGTCCCAGCCCAAGCCGGCCTGGTACGTGTAGATGCGGCGCGGCATCCCGAGGAAGCCGAGGATGTGCATCGGGAAGAACGCGACGTTGAAGCCGACGAACATCGTCCAGAAGCTGAGCTTCCCCAGCCGCTCGCTCAGCCGGCGTCCGGTCATCTTCGGCATCCAGTAGTAGATGGCGCCGAAGATCGGGAACACGACCGCGCCGTTGAGCACGTAGTGGAAGTGGGCGACGACGAAGTAGCTGTCGGTCACCTGCCAGTCGAACGGGAGCACGGCGACCATCACGCCGGTGATCCCGCCCAGCAGGAAGATCAGCAGGAAGCCGATGGCGAACAGCATTGCCGTGGAGAACCGGATGACTCCCCGCCACATGGTGGCGATCCACGCGAAGAACTGGACGCCGCTCGGGACGGTGATGATCAGGCTGACCGCCGAGAAGAAGGCCATGGCCTGCACCGGCATCCCGGTGGCGAACATGTGGTGCACCCAGACGCCGAAGCTGATGAAGGCGATGGCGATCAGTGAGGCCGCGACCCAGACGTAGCCGGCCAGCGGCCGGCGGGAGAACGTCGGGATGATCATCGAGATCATGCCCGTGGCCGGGACGAACAGGATGTAGACCTCGGGGTGGCCCCAGAACCAGAACAGGTGCTGGTAGAGCAGCACGCTGCCGCCGAGATGCGGCACGAAGAACTTCGTGCCGAACAGGCGGTCGAGCTCGAGCAGCCCAGTGGCCACCGTCACGGCCGGCACGGCGAAGATGACCATGAAGGCCATCGACAGGATCGACCACACGAACATCGGCATGCGGTTCACGGTCATGCCGGGTGCGCGCAGCTTGAAGATGGTGACGATGAAGTTGACCGCGCCGACCGTCGTCGAGATGCCGACGAACACGATCCCGAGACCCCAGAAGTCGAGGTTCACCCCACCCGAGTAGGTCCCGCCCGTGAGCGGCGTGTAGCCGAACCACCCGCCGTCGGGGGGCTTGCCGATCAGGTAGCTGGCGTAGATGAAGACGCCCGAGAGCAGGAAGATCCAGTAGCTGAAGGCGTTCAGCCGCGGGAACGCCATGTCGCGCGCGCCCAACTGCAGCGGGAGCAGGTAGTTGGCGAACCCGGCGAGCACGGGCGTGTTGAAGAGGAAGATCATGGTCGTGCCGTGCATCGTGAACAGCGAGTTGTAGGTACTCGGGCTGACGACGTGGCTGTTCGGTGCAGTGAGCTGGGCGCGCATCACCAGCGCGGTGAGGCCGGCGACGAAGAAGAAGGCGAAGGACGTGTAGATGTAGCGCAGGCCGATGCGCTTGTGGTCCACGGTGCTGAAGAACCCGGGGATGCCGGGCGCGTCCTTCCAGATCTCGTGCAGGTCGTGCTCGGTGATGCCGGTGCGCACGTCGTCGGTGAGGGCCATCGCTACCTCAGCGACTCCAGATAGGCGACGAGGGCGTGCAGCTCGCCGGGCGCGAGCGCCGTCGGTGGCATGAGGATGCCGGGCTTGATCGACTGCGGGTCGGCGATCCAGCCGGCGAGGTTGCCGGGATCGTTGGGCACGGTGTCGGCCCCGATGGCGAGACGGCTGCCGAAGTCGGTGAGGTCGGGGCCCTCGTCGCCCTGCGCCGTCGTGCCGGCGACCGTGTGGCAGCCGGCGCACGTCTCGCGCAGGAACACCAACTGGCCCTTCTCTGTGAGGTCGGACGTCGGCGCGCTGTGGGGCGTGAGGTGGCGCGCCACCCACCGGTCGAAGGCAGCGGCCGGTTCGGCGACGACGAGGAAGCGCATGTTGGCGTGCTGCACGCCGCAGTACTCGGCGCACTCGCCGAGGTACGTGCCGGCGCGGGTGGCGCGGAAGCGCCAGACGTTGTGCTGGCCGGGGATGGTGTCGACCTTTCCGCCGAGTTGGGGTACCCAGAAGCTGTGGATCACGTTGTCGGAGTCGATGCCGATCTCGACGGGCCGGCCGACGGGAACGTGCACCTCGTTGGCCGTCGTGAACCGCTGTGCGGGGTAGCGCACCTGCCACCACCATCGCTTCCCGACCACCTCGATGCGCAGGGGGTCGCGCTCCGGCCGCCGCAGGTGGGAGGTCGTCTGCACGGTCACCACCGCCAGCACCATGAGGATCGCGGTGGGCACCAGCAGGCCGCCGAGCCAGATGAAGGCGTTCTCGGTGATGCGGCTGGCGCGTCCCTCCGGTGTGCCCCGCCCGCGAAGCGCGGCCACGAGGATGAACCCGCCGACCACCGCGTAGACGCCGGCGGCCAGCGCAAACATCAGCCACCACAACCCGGCGACGCGGTGGGCCTCGCTGCCGCGCGCGTCGAACATGTAGGGCGACCGGCGGTTGCCACAGGCCGCGAGGACGCCGCCCGCGGCCACGACCGCAACCACGCGCCGTGTGGTCCGCCGGTGGAGGCGGGCCGATGAGTGGGTCCTCACGCGCGGTGCCAGTAGGCGGGGCCGACAGGCTCCGGGAAGTCGCCGCGGGCGCGGAGGTAGCCGTCGGGGTCGAGCCGCAGCGGCAGCTGGGGCAGGGCGGCGGCGGCGGGGCCGAACACGGGCCGGGCGCCGTCGAGCACGTCGAAGGTCGACTGGTGGCACGGGCACAGCAGCTGGTGGGTCTCGGCCTGGTACAGGCCGACCGGGCAGCCCGCGTGCGTGCAGACCTTCGAGTAGGCGATGTAGCCGTGCGGCGACCAGTCGTCGCGGCCAGGGCGATGCCGGATGCGGCCGGGGTCCTCGACCCGGACGAGCACGGCCTGTCCGTCGGCTGACCCGGCGTGGCCCTCGGGGAACACGGTGACGAGGCCGCCTCTCGGCACGTCGGCGGCCCGCACGGGCCGGCCGTCCTCCGTCACCAGGCGCATGCCGCGCCGCCACGGCGTGTGGGCCAGCGACGTGCCGGGGCGCGGGCCGAGCGACCGGATCGGGAAGAGCGCCACCCCGCCGAGGGCGACGACCGCCGCGCCCAGCGCCCGCACGAGCAGCCGGCGGCGGGTGAGGACGCCGCCACGCTCGAGGTCGGCCTCGAAGCGTTCTCGCTCGGGCTCGGTGCTCGGCAGGTGGTGGCGGTCCTCGGAGACCGGGCCCTGCGGCATCAGCTTCTGGCCCCAGGTGACGAACCCGTACGCAACGCCCGCGAAAGCGACGGCCAGCAGCAAGCCCTCCAGCTGCGCCTGCCCGCCCTGGAGGTAGACGTATGCGAGCCCGCCGCACGCGAGAACGGTCACACCGAACCCGGCGGCCGCCGCCCGCTCGGCCCGGCGCTCCTCCCGCTCCGTCACGTCTCGCCGATCCAGCGGGTGGCGAGCACGAGGATGCCCGTGCCGAAGATCCACGCGATGGCGCCTTCCGCGACCGGTCCGAGGTGCCACAGCGGGTTGCCGCCACGGTCCTTCGGGTGGTCGAGGTAGCGGACGTAGGCCGCCACCGAGTCGAGCTGGCGGTCGCTGACCGCGGCGGTGCCGAACGCCGGCATGAGCCCCGGCCCGACGCGCACGGCCTCTGCGATCTGGGTGGCGGTGGCCCGGTGGAGCGAGGGCGCCTCGCGGTGCAGCAGGGCACCGCCGTCGCCGGCCCACGCGTGGCACGCCGCGCACTGGGCCCTGAACAGCTCGCCGCCTTCGGCCAGGTTCGCGGCGCGCAAGTCGACCCGGGGAATGTCCGTGCCTCCGGCACCGAACGAGACCACGTAGTCGACGAGGGCGTCGATCACCGGACGCGAATAGCGGGGCCGGTGCCGCGCCGGCGTCTTGCGGGCATCGACGGCGGAGAGGCGCGGGTCGCCGAGGGGCATGCGCCCGGTGGAGACCCAGTAGTCCACCGACGCCCGACCGACGCCGACGAGCGTCGGCCCTCGCGTCGTCCCCCGACCGCCCGCCCCGTGGCACACCCCGCAGTCGGCCAGGTAGATCGCCCGCACGTCGCCCGCCGCGGCGCCGTGGATCGTGGTCGAGGTGGCACGCCCCGGGTGCCAGGCGAGGGCGATCGTCACCGCCGCGAGCAGGGCGCCGGCGCCCAGGCGCGCGGGACTCACGACCGCCGTTACTTACCAAGCCCCGCCGTCGCCAAACGCTGCGTGCCCATCAGGTGCGCGGGGGACGGCTGCTAGACCACCGGCGTGGCCGAGCGGCTGGTGGTGGTGGGCGGGGACGCGGCCGGCATGGCCGCGGCCTCGCAGGCCCGCCGCCGCCGCCCGCCCGACGAGCTCGAGATCGTCGCCTTCGAGCGCGGGAGCTACACCTCCTACTCCGCCTGTGGCATCCCGTACTGGGTCGGCGATGTGATCGAGGGCCCCGAGAGCCTGGTGGTTCGCGATCCGCGGACGTTCCGCGACCAGTACGCGATCGACGCCCGCACGGGCCACGAGGTGATCGAGCTCGACCTCGACCGGCGCGCGGTTCGGGTGCGCGACCTCGAGAAGCAGACCGACGCCTGGGAGGGCTTCGACCAGCTGGTGATGGCGACCGGATCGGTACCGGTCCGCCCACCGCTGACGGGCGTCGACGCCGCCGGCGTCTTCGGCGTGCAGGTGCTCGACGACGGCGTGGTCCTGCGCCGATTCCTGGAGGAGCAGCAGCCTCGGAACGCCGTCGTGGTCGGCGGCGGCTACGTCGGTCTCGAGATGGCCGAGGCGCTCACGCTCCGCGGGCTCCGCGTCGCGCTCGTCGAGCGGGCCCCGCAGCCGATGACCACGCTCGACCCCGACATGGGCGCGCTCGTCGCCGACGCGCTGCGCGGCCTCGACGTCGACGTGCGCGTGGAGACCGCGGTCACCGGGTTCGAGACAACCGAGGGCCGGGTCCGCGCGGTGACCACCGACGGCGGTGAGCTGCCCGCCGACCTCGTGATACTCGGGCTCGGGGTGCGCCCCAACGTCGACGTCGCTCGCGCGGCGGGTGTTCCGGTAGGCGCGGCCGGTGGCATCGCCGTCGACCCGCGCATGCGCACCGCCGTCGAGGGCGTCTGGGCGGCGGGCGACTGCGTCGAGAGCTTCCATCTCGTGTCGCGCCGGCCGGTCGTGGTCGCGCTCGGCACGCACGCCAACAAGCAGGGCCGCATCGCCGGCATCAACATCGGTGGCGGCTATGCCACGTTCCCGGGTGTCGTCGGCACGGCCGCGTCGAAGGTGTGCGACTACGAGGTGGCTCGCACCGGTCTCACCGAGGCCGAGGCGACGGCCGCCGGCTTCGAGCACCTGTCGGCAACCGTCGAGTCGAGGACGCGCGCCGGCTACTACCCGGGCGCGGCGCCGATCACGACCAAGCTCGTGGTCGAGAAGCGCTCGGGCCGCCTGCTTGGTGCGCAGATCGTCGGTCGCGAGGGCGCGGCCAAGCGCATCGACGTGCTCGCCGCCGCACTGTGGAACGGCATGACCGTCGACGCGATGCTCAACCTCGACCTGTCCTACGCGCCGCCGTACGCGCCGGTGTGGGATCCGGTGCTCATCGCCGCTCGCAAGGCGTGGGAGCGCGTCGAGGACACGCTCGGCGACTGCCGGTGACCCGCTTCGACACCGACACAGGTCTCGAGCCGGTCGGGGAGGGCGTCTTTGAGGGCCGCATCGACCCGGGGTGGTTCGTCTTTGTCGGGCCCAACGGCGGCTACGTCGCCGCCATCGTGCTGCGAGGGATGACGGTTGCCGTAGGGGACGACGAGCGCGTGCCGCGATCGCTCACGGTGCATTACACCGAGCCACCGGTCGAGGGGCCGATACGGGTCATGACCACGATCGAGCGCGCGGGCCGCTCGATGACCACGGTGTCGGCGCGGATGACGCAGGACGGGCGAACCCTCGCGCTCGCGCTGGCCGCGTTCTCGCGCCCGCGCCGACGGCCCGCGCTCTCGTTCGTCGACCTGGCGCCGCCCGATGTGCCGCCGGCCGACGAGGCGCCTGCGGTTGCGGCCGTTCCCGGCCTGCCACCCATCACCGAGCGCTACGACACCCGACCCGTGCTCGGGTCTCCCCCGTTCGCTGCGGGGGATGAGGCGCTGTCAGGTGGCTGGTTGCGGCTGGCCGAGCCCCGCCTCGCCGACCCGCTCGCGGTGGTCGCCTACACCGACGCGTGGCTCCCCGCGGTGTTCACGCGCACGGTGGAACGCGTCGGTGTGCCGACCGTTGACCTCACCGTGCACTTCCGGTCGGCGCTGCCGCTACCCGATGCCCGCCCCGAGGACTTCGTGCTGTGCCGGTTCCACTCGCGCGTGGCCGCCGAGGGCTTTCTCGAAGAGGACGGCGAGCTCTGGAGCGCCGGCGGCACCCTGCTGGCCCAGTCGAGGCAGCTCGCCGTCGTCGTGCCGGTGTAGTCGACAGGCTCCGGAGTGCCGGCCGTCACGCTCGTCGGAAAACGTTCCGCCGGGAACGTTCTCCCGTGGACAACGGTTCAGGTGCGCCACCGGGCGGGATCACAGTCGCCTGAGAAGCGGGGGTACCGCTCGGTAACGGCACCAGGGCCGGTCTGCGCGCTTACCAGACGCCAGGGATGAGTCGTGAGGTGCGAGCCGCGTACGCCTCATAGTCGGCGCCCAGCGCGGCCCGAAGCGTTCGCTCTTCATGAGCGATCCGGATGAGAAAGCCGATGAGCGGGACGCCGACAAAGGCGAGGACTGCCAGGCCGCTTTCCAGCGCGATCCCCAGCCCCAGGAGGGCGATGAGGGCACCCGTGTAGCTGGGGTGCCTCAGCAGTCGATACGGTCCCGAGGTCACGACGCGGTGCCCGGGCTGGAGCATCACGTGGAACGTGAACAGCCGGCCCAGGTTCGCCATGGCCCACAGGCGAAACGTCACGCCGGACACGAACACGGTCAAACCCACCACGATGCTCAACCATCCTCCACCGAACATCCAAAGGC
>VAXF01000039.1 GCA_005888395.1 Actinomycetota bacterium
CGCTGGTGGGCGACATGAAGGGCGTGTTCACGGCGCCCATCGACTACAACAAGACCAACGGCAAGATCACCGTCAAGGCCGGGAAGCTCGCCGAGGGCGCGGGCGAGGAACTCCAGGGCCAGGCCGGCGGCGCGATCGTCGTGTCGAACGCCATGTACCCGCTGCCCGAGGTGCACGCCGGGAAGGCCACCAAGTCGAAGGTCGACGCGGGCGGCCTGAGCTTCGACACGAACGGCTCCGGCATGTGGACGGGTCCGTTCGTCATGAAGGGCTAGGCCCCAACGAGTTGCCAAGGCGGGGCATCGGCTGTCAGACTGACGGTCCGATGTCCCGCCTCACCACGCTCGTAGTCGTCACCTAGCGCACGCCGACTCGTCGCGCGTGCGCATCCGACCTCCCACACGGGAGGTCGTTTCATTTCCACGGGAAGGAAGCAGATGGAGCTGAACGGGGGTCAGGCCCTCATCAAGAGCCTCGAGATGGAGGGGGTGGAGGTCATGTTCGGCCTCCCCGGCGGGGCGATCCTGCCCGTCTACGACCCCATCATCGACTCGCCGATCCGCCACATCCTCGTGCGCCACGAGCAGGGCGCGGGCCACATGGCCGAGGGTTACGCGCAGGCCACCGGACGTCCGGGTGTGGCGATGGTCACGAGCGGGCCCGCGGCCACCAACATCGTGACGCCGCTGTGCGACGCCTACATGGACTCGGTTCCCATCGTGGTCATCACCGGCCAGGTGGGCACGGCCGCCATCGGCACCGACGCGTTCCAGGAGTGCGACACGACCGGGATCACCATGCCGGTCACCAAGCACAACTGGCTCGTTACCGAGGCCCAGGACATCCCGAGGGTCGTGCGCGAAGCCTTCCACGTCGCCACCACCGGCCGCCCCGGACCAGTGCTCATCGACGTGCCGAAGGACATCACCGACCCCAAGAACCCGCGCTCGGCGATGGAGTGGTACTGGCCGGAGTCGGTCGACCTGCCCGGTTACAAGCCCACCGTGCGGGGCCATCCGCGCATGATCCGCGAGGCGGCCCGTCTGATCTGCCAGGCGGAGCGGCCGATCATCTACGCCGGCGGCGGCATCCTCAAAGCGAACGCAACCGCTTCGCTCGTCGAGCTGGCCGAGCTCACCGGCATCCACGTGGTGACCACGCTCATGGGACGGGGCGGCTTCCCCGACGGCAACCCGCTGTGCCTCGGCATGCCGGGCATGCACGGCAACTACACCGCGGTCACCTCGATGCAGCGCTCCGACCTGCTCGTCACGCTCGGCGCCCGCTTCGACGACCGCGTCACGGGCAAGGTGTCCGCGTTCGCGCCCGATGCGAAGGTGATCCACGTCGACATCGACCCGGCCGAGCTGGGCAAGGTCAGGCGGCCCGACGTCCCGATCGTGGGCGACGTCAGGCTGGTGATCGAAGAGCTCGTGAAGGCCGTGCGCGAGCTCGGTGGACGCGGCGCCCAGGCCGACCGCGCCGCGTGGGACGCGCAGCTCGCCGACTGGCAGCGCCGGCACCCGCTGGTCGACGAGCAGCCCGACGACGGCTCGGTGCTCAAGCCGCAGTTCGTGATCGAGACGTTGCGCGACGCCACGCCCGACGACACGATCGTCGTGTCGGGCGTCGGCCAGCACCAGATGTGGGCCAGCCAGTACTGGCGCTTCGACAACCCCCGCACGTGGATCAACTCGGGCGGGCTGGGCACGATGGGTTTCGGTGTGCCGGCGGCCGTCGGCGCCAAGGTCGGCCGCCCCGACCGCATGGTGTGGGCGATCGACGGCGACGGCTGCTTCCAGATGACGGCCCAGGAGCTGGTCACCGCGGCGAGCGAGCGCATCCCGATCAAGGTGGCCATCCTCAACAACGCGTACCTGGGCATGGTGCGCCAGTGGCAGGAGCTGTTCTACGAGGAGCGCTACTCGGAGGTGTACCTGTCGCCCGACCTGCCGAACTACGCCATGTGGGCCGAGGCCATGGGTTGCGAGGGCTTCCGCGTCGACACAGCCGACGACGTCTTGCCCACGATCGAGAAGGCCAACTCGATCGACGACCGCCCCGTGGTGATCGACTTCCGCGTCGACTACAAGGAGAAGGTGTACCCGATGGTGCCCGCCGGCGGCTCCAACGACGACATCATCCTCGACCCGTCGATGGGTCAAGGTGGCCACTGACCATGGCTGACGCGAAGCCGGTGCACCACACGCTCTCGGTGCTCGTCGAGAACAAGGCCGGCGTGCTCACCCGCGTCGCGGGCCTGTTTGCGCGGCGCGGGTTCAACATCTACTCGCTGGCGGTGGCGCCGACCGACGACGAGCGCTTCAGCCGCATCACGATCGTCGTCGACGTCGAGTCGGCGCCGCTCGAGCAGGTGCAGAAACAGCTGTTCAAGTTGATCAACGTGGTGAAGATCACCGAGCTGGCGCCCGACGAGGCCGTCGAGCGTGAGCTCATGCTCGTCACCGTCTCGGCCGAGCCGGGCACGCGCGGGCAGGTGATCGAGCTGGTGCAGGTGTTCGAGGGCTCGATAGTCGATGTCGGCCACGACGCGGTGACGGTGATGCTGGCCGGCGCCTCCGACAAGCTCGACGATTTCGAGGAGCTGATGCGGGCGTACGGGATCGTCGAGTTGCAGCGCACCGGCCGGGTGGCGCTGCCGAAGCTGGAGCGGCAGGCTCCCCGCCTGCGCAGCGTGAGCGGAAAGGTGGGCTGAACCCATGGCGAAGGTCTTCTACGAGAAGGACGCCGACGCCGGTCTGATCCAGGGCCGGAAGGTGGCGGTCATCGGCTATGGCTCCCAGGGCCACGCCCACGCGCTCAACCTGCAGGACTCGGGCGTCGACGTGCGCGTGGGCCTGCGCGAGGGCTCGTCGTCGAAGGCCAAGGCGGAGGCGGCCGGACTGCGGGTGGCCACGATCGACGAGGCCGCCGCCGAGGCCGACCTGATCATGATGCTGCTGCCCGACACGGAGCAGGCGGCGGTATACGAGAAGTCGATCGCGCCGCACCTCAAGGACGGCGACGCGCTCTTCTTCGCCCACGGTTTCAACATCCGGTTCGAGCAGATCCGCCCGCCCGCGTCGGTCGACGTGGCCATGGTCGCCCCCAAGGGCCCGGGACACCTCGTGCGCCGCACCTACGTCGAGGGCGGCGGCGTTCCGTCGCTGATCGCCGTGGCCCAGGACGCCACCGGCAAGGCGCGCGACCTCGCGCTCTCCTACGCCCACGGCATCGGGGCCACGCGCGCCGGCGTCCTCGAGACCACGTTCGCGGAGGAGACCGAGACCGATCTCTTCGGCGAGCAGGTGGTGCTCTGCGGCGGCCTCACGTCCCTGGTGCAGGCCGGGTACGAGACGCTCGTCGACGCCGGCTACCAGCCGGAAGTGGCGTACTTCGAGTGTCTCCACGAGGTGAAGCTCATCGTCGACCTCATGTACGAGAACGGCATGGCGGGCATGCGCTACTCGATCTCCGACACGGCCGAGTACGGCGACTACTCGCGCGGCCCCCGGATCGTCGACGCCGACACGCGGGCCCGGATGAAGCAGATCCTGGCCGACATCCAGGACGGCACCTTCGCCGAGGAGTGGATTGCCGAGAACCGCGAGGGGCGCAAGCGCTTCGACGAGCTCCGCTACGCCGCCCGAAACCACCCGATCGAAAAGGTGGGGGCCGAGCTGCGGGGGATGATGCCGTGGATCTCGGCCGGCAAGGCCAAGCCCCAGGACGTCTCCGGAGGCTGAGAAACCCGACATTTCCCCCTGAAGCAGGAGGTATCGGGTCTTCTGGCGAATCTGGCCGCCGGAACCCACTTGAACCCCGGGGGAGTGCACATGAAGCGGATCGTCCTGCTCGCCGGCGCGCTGGCTCTCGCGCTGGCCGGCCTCGTCGGCATCGGCCCGGCGCACGCCGACTTCCACGGCCTGTGTACCGCGGGCACCAACCCGACCGCGTACGTGCACCTGTCGCTCTTCGGTTCCACGCTCACGTACTTAGGCACGGTGAACTGCGTGGGCACGTCGGTGACGATCGACTCGCTGAGCTTCGCCGCCGTCGACGCCAACGGTCAGCCGGCCGGTAGCGGCGGCGGCGCCGGCGCGTGCTCGAGCTGCGCAGGGCCTCTCACGGTCTCGGGCACGTACGAGCAGCCATCCGGCCCCGCCGCGTACTCGCTGAAGATGCAGTTCACCGTGAGGACCGCGACGGGCACGAACCCCGTGCGGTACCGAACCGAGCGAGCGGTGTGGGGAGGTTCGGGCACGCTGCGCGTCGTGTGCGGCGGCACCGACCAGGCCAACCAGCAGATCTCCTGCCCGGTCGTGCCGTAGCGTTCACACGCTCCAGCGCAGCACACGGGCGCGTTGGCGCCGGCGGCGCAGGGTGAGGATGGCGATGGCCGGTCCGCCGCCGAACACCAGCACCACGATCGGCACCAGCGCGCTCGTGGTCGAGCTCGAGCTCACGGGCCGAGCGGCGACGTGCGTGTGCCGCCTCGGCGTGGTCGCGGGCGACGGCACCGGCACCACGGCTCGCGCGAGCACGACCGCCGGCAGGTGGTCGAGGCGGGCCTCGGCGGCGACCGGGGTGGCGAACCCGCGGTCGAGCAGGCCGGCGGCCGACCGGTAGGGGTCGGCGGCGCGGATCACCACGGCGATCATCGTTCGCCCGTTCCGGCGGGCGGCCGCGATGAGCGAGTGCCCGGCCCGGCGCGTGTAGCCCGTCTTGACGCCGATGGCGCCGAGGTAGCTCGTGAGCATCAGGTTGTGGTTGAGCAGGCGGTGCGGGTTGCCGTCGCCGCCGTCGAACCGGTACACGGGCTCGGCCACGGCCGTCGCGATCTGCGGGTCGGCGAGCGCGGCGCGCGTGACGATCGCCATGTCACGGGCGCTGATGCGGTTGCCGCCCTCGTAGGAGAACTCGTCGTCGAGGCCGGCCGGGTCGAGCAGCACGGGGTGGTCTGCGAGCCCGAGGTGTTTGGCAGTGGCGGCCATGAGGCGATCGAAGCCGGCCAGGTCGCCGCCGACCTTCTCGGCGATAGCGACGGCGGCGTCGTTGGCCGAGACGATGAGGAGGGCGTGGAGCAGATCGTCGAAGCGCCAGAGCTGGCCCTGCTTCAGGTTGATGTTGCGGGCGGGCATGCCGGCCGCATGCGCGCTGACGGGAACCGGGTCGCCGGGCCGGAGGTGCTGGACGGCGACCAGCGCGGTGAGGACCTTGAAGATGCTGGCGACGGGGACGGAGGTGTGGGCGTTGCCGGCGTCGACCACCGCGCCGCTGTCGGCGTCGACGAGCACCCAGGCGGCCGGCAGCGGTGGCGGGGCCAGCACGGGCGGCGTGGTCGTGCCCGTGGGCCGGCGCGCCGCCGCGAACGCCGGGCCCGCCGCCAGCAGGCAGGCGAGCGCGACGGCAAGGCAGACGATCCGCCGGGGCATCCCCCCAGGCTACGGAACCGGGTCAGGCCAGTGCCATCACCACGTGGTCGACGGCCCGGGTGAGCAGGGCGACGTCGTCGGGCTCGATGGCGGGGAACAGGGCGATGCGCAGCTGATTGCGCCCGAGCTTGCGGTACGACTCGGTGTCGACGATGCCGTTGGCCCGGAGGACGCGGCTCACCACGCCGGCGTCGACGCGGTCGTCGAGGTCGACGGTGGCCACGGTGGAGCTCCGCTCGGCGGGGTCGGCGACGAACGGCGCGGCGTGGTCGCTCCCGTCCGCCCACGCGTAGAGCGCCTTCGCCGATCCGTCGCAGCGCCCGGCCGCCCACTCGAGCCCGCCGTTGTCGTTCATCCACCCGATCTGCTCGGCCAGCAGGAACAGCGTGGCCAGGGCGGGGGTGTTGTAGGTCTGATCGAGGCGGGAGTTCTCGAGCGCCAGCCGCAGGTCGAGGGTGGCGGGAACCCGGCGACCGGCCCCGAGCCGCTCGATCCGGTCGACAGCGGCCGGTGAGCACAGCGCCAGCCACAGCCCGCCCTCCGAGCCGAAGCACTTCTGGGGCGAGAAGTAGTAGGCGTCGAACTGTGCCGGGTCGACGCGCATGCCGCCTGCGGCCGACGTGGCGTCGACCACGACCAGGCCGTCGGCTCCCTCGGCGCGGCGGACCTCCATGCGCACGCCCGTGGACGTCTCGTTGTGCGGGAAGGCGTAGACGTCGACCGATGGGTCGGTTCGCAGCTCGGGGTGGGTACCGGCCGGCGACTCGATCACGTCGGGCTCCTCGAGATGCGGCGCAAGCCGCGCCACCTCGGCGAACTTGCCGGAGAACTCGCCGAACGCAAGGTGCTGGCTGCGACGCTGGATGAGCCCGAACGCGGCCGCGTCCCAGAAGAGCGTGGCGCCGCCGACACCCATGACCACCTCATAGCCGTCGGGGAGGGCGAACAGGTCGGCCAGCCCGGTGCGGATTCGCCTGACCACCGAGCGCACGCCATCGCGCCGATGG
>VAXF01000040.1 GCA_005888395.1 Actinomycetota bacterium
CGCAAGGCGGCCGAGGCCTTCTTCTCCGGGCCCGCCGCGGTGGGGGTGGCCACCGGCCAGAACTTCCCGGACGCCCTCGCGGGCGGCGCCCACATCGGCAAGAAGGGCGGGCCCGTGCTGCTCACGCCCTCGACCACCCTTGCGGGGCCGACGGATGCCTACCTGCGCGCCAACCACGCCGCCATCGACATCGCCTTCATCTACGGCGGCGTCAACGCCGTGTCCTCAGCGGTGGGCGCCCAGATCCAGGCAGACATCGCATGACGACCGGTTGTCCATAGACCCACGCCGCCATGGTTCGCCGGCGACAGCCAGCACCTGCCGAGTACCGCCCACGGCGGCCTCACGTAACCGTCGCGAACGCCTTTACGACCAGCGACGCGACTGCGTCGGGGTCCTGCAGCGGGCCGAAGTGGCCGATGCCGGGCATGACGTAGGTGGTGGCGTCGGGCAGGGCGGCGGGACGACCGCCGGGCCGATGGCGTCGGTGTGCTCGCCGCACACGATTGTTACCGGGCAATGCACCTCGCCCAGCCGGGCGAACGCCTCGTGGGCGCCCATGCCCCGGTAGACCTCGGCCTCGTCGTCGCGGTGGCACTTCAACCGCACCGACCCGTCGTCCTCATCGGCGAAGCCGTGGTCGACATAGGCCCGCAGCACGTCCGGGTGCAGCACGGAGAACGGCGGCTTCGACGCGAAGTTCTCGTAGGCGTCGTCGCGCGACGGGAAGACCTCCCGCCGGCGGCGGGCCCCCTCCGACAATGGGTTGTCGCCCCGGCCCATCGGGGAAGCGACGGGGATCACGATCGGCTCGAAGCAGAAGATGGCGCGGAACGTGCCCGGGCGGAGCTGCTCGGCCATCAGGAGCGCGGCACCGCCGGCCGAATGGCCGAAGCCGAACGGGCGCTGCAGCCCCAGCGCGTCGACGGCGGCAAGGGCGTCGTCGGCGAAGCCGCGCCAGTTGAACTCGATGCCCACCGGTGTGCGCGCGTCGCCGTGGCCACGCTCGTCGAACGCGTAGCCGTGGAAGTGCTCGCCCAGCCGTCGCGCCAGCGGCTCGAGCACGTGGCCGTGGAAGCCCGTGGCGTGAGCTAGCAGCAACGGCGGTCCGTTCCCGCCGAAGTCGTAGACGGGCACCTCCACGCCGTGGGTCGAGGCTGCGTACGTCATTGCTCGCGCCGGGCCCGGCTCGGCGCCACCCGCTTCGGCTCTCCGCGCTGGCGGGCGAAGTGAGGCGGCCAGGGCGCGTCGCCGAGCCCCTCGGCCTCGTCACGTGTGGCGAGCTCGAGGAGCGGTTCGAGCGAGTGGTGGGTGTCGTCGATCGCCCCGCCCACGTCACCACGCTCGGCGAAGCGCGCCGGCACCGTCGCCAGCGTGAGGTCGGCGGGCTCGACCGAGGCGACCTCGTCCCATTCCAGCGGGCACGACACGCGGCCCTCGGCGTTGGAGCGGACCGAGTACACCGACGCCACCGTGCGGTCGCGGGCGTTCTGGTTGTAGTCGATGAACACCTTCTGGCCGCGCTCCTCCTTCCACCACTTCGACGTGGCGATGTCGGGGAGACGGCGTTCGACCTCCCGCGCCAACGCCAGTGCCGCGCGGCGCACCGAGTAGAAGTCCCAGCGGGGCTCGATCCGCACGTTGACGTGCATGCCGCGCGAGCCCGACGTCTTGGGAAAGCCGGTCATCGCGTGCTCGTCGCGCACTTCCAGCGTCACCCGCCGGACGTCCTCGAACGGCACCTCGGGCTGCGGGTCGAGGTCGACGCGCAGCTCGTCGGGGTGGTCGAGGTCGTCGCGGCGCACGGGCCACGGGTTGAGGTCGAGGCAGCCGAGGTTGACGGCCCAGATCAGATGGGACACGTCGACGGGGCAGAGCTCCTCGGCGCTGCGGCCGCTCGGGAACGACACCGTCGCGGTCTGCAACCACTCCGGGCGTTTCTCGGGGACGCGCTTCTGGTAGAAGAACTCGCCCTCGGCGCCGTTGGGGAACCGCTTGAGCACCGTGGGGCGCTCGTAGACACCCCGCAGCGCGCCCTCACCGACGGCGAGGTAGTAGTGCACGAGGTCGAGCTTGGTCTCGCCCCGAGCCGAGAAGAACACCTTCTCGGGATTGCTGATCGAGAGCTCTCGACCGTCGACCTCGACCGTTGCCGGCGCGGCTGCGGGTGTCACGCGTGCACCGCGGCCCGCCGGGCCCGCCACGCCGCCTCGGCCCGGCCCAGCTCGGTCGAGGGCGGGTCGCTCACGAACGGCCAGATCTCCCGGGCGATCGGCGGGAACTCGACGGCCGGACGCAGCCGGGCGAGGATCGCGAAGAGGCCGAGGTTGATGCGCTGGATCAGGACCATTCGGGGCGGCACGTTCGCCGCCCGCATCACGTCGGCGTAGGGCCCGGTGAGGTCGAAGTACCGGCGGCTCATCTCGGCGGTGTACTCGGCGTCGTAGGCGTCGCTGGTGGGCGACGCGCCTCGGTAGAAGAAGCTGAAGTACTCGAACACGTGCTGGTCGTCGATGGGGGCCGACGCCGGCAGAATTCCGGCGCGCTCTATGGCGATCCGTGCCTGCCTGGGGTCCTCTTCGAGAACGATGGCGCGGATCATGTCCTCGAAGATCCGGACATCCTCGTCGTCGAAGTGCTTGATGAGGCCGAAGTCGAGGAACGTCACCTGCCCGCCGGGACGGAAGAGGTAGTTGCCGGGATGCGGGTCGCCGTTGAACGCCTTCATGCGGTACATGCTGTTGAAGACGAAGCGGAAGATGGCTTCGGCCGCGAGGTTGCGCTCTTCCTGGCTCCACTGCTCAGCATCCGAGAACCGCGCGCCCTCGGCGAGCTCGGTGGTGAGCACGCGCGCAGTCGAGTACTCGCTGAGCACGTCGGGCACGTGGATGAACGGATGGTCGCGCCAGTAGTCGGCGAACAGTCGTTGGTTGGCGGCCTCGTTGGCGTAGTCGAGCTCCTCGAGGAGCCGGGTCCGCACCTCGGCGACGATCGGTCCGGGCTCGAGCCCGGGGAACATCATGCCGAGGCCACCGAAGAACAGCGGCAGGTTGGCGAGGTCGGCGCGGATGGCGTCGTCGACGCCGGGGTACTGCACCTTGACCGCGACCGCGGTGCCCTCGCGGGTGATGGCCCGGTGCACCTGGCCGATCGACGCTGCCGCGATCGGCAGCGGGTCCCACTCCTCGAAGAGATCGTCGGGTGCCTTGCCCAGCTCCTGCTCGACCATCTGAGCCGAGAGCTCGGGGCTCATCGGCGGCGCGTCCTGCTGCAGCTGGGCGAGTGCCATCCGGAAGGGCTCGGGCAGGCCCTCGTCGAGGTAGCTGAGCATCTGCCCGACCTTCATCATGGCGCCCTTCATGTGCCCGAGCGCCTCGGCCACCTGCTCGGCCGTGCGGAGCTGGAAGGCCGCTTCGAGCACCTGGCGCTGGTCGGCCGACGCGAAGACGCTCCGGGCCCGGTGCATGGCATAGGCGCCCCCGGCTCGGCCGCCGATGCGCGCCGCCTCGACGTTGCGGGCCAGGCGGCCGGTGCGGGCGATGGCGCCGAGGTGTGGCGTGGCCCGCCCGTGGAGGCGGGCCGGAGGCTGAGGCGTCGCCCTCCGTCGCTTCGCGTAGGCCAGCGCGCCGGCACCCGCTCCCGCCAGTGCCAGCCAGGTTCGCCGCCGCATGGCCGCACGGTACGGGGAGGCTTGCCCGATCGACCAACTCCGGCGGAGACTCGTCGTTCATGGCCCTCAACGACACGCCCCTCAACGGCACGCCCCTCAAGGGCATGGCGCTCCGTGACGACCGCGACCCGTTCCCACGCCGCACCGCCACGCCCGGCCTTCTCTCCCCCTGGCTGATCGAGGTCGGTCGCACGCTCCCCGGCCTGCTGCGCTCCTACCTGCCCGGCGGCGGAATCGACGCCCGCAGCCGTGAGCAGGTGATGCTCGCCGTCACCGAGGTGAACGGCTGCCGGTACTGCGCGTGGATCCACGGCTCCTGGCGCGAGTTCCTCGGCGACGCCAGCCCGGCGACGGCCGAGGAGGCGGTGCTCGCCTTTGCACGGGCGTGTGCCGAGGCCGGACGCCCGCTCGACCCGTCGCCGCTGCGCGAGGCCCTGCCGGCGCCGGCCGTCGAGGCCGTGCGCGCCACCGTCGCCCAGATCGAGGTCTCGAACCTGGTCGGTAACACCGTCGACGGCCTGCTGGCGCGCGTCACCCGCAGGCGCCCGCTCGCCCCTCTGGCCGCCGCGCGGGAGCTGGCCACGGTCGCCGTCGCTCTTCCCGTCGCGCTGCCGTTGATCGCCGCGGCCGGTGCGATGCGCGGCGTCGACCGGCTGGCGCCACCGCTCCCTGAGGTGACCATGCCGCCGAAGGGGGAGGCGAACCTGCTCGCCCACCTGCTCGCCGAGGCGGTGCCGTCCTACCTCTCCAACGCGGCCAGCCGCCTCGTCCTGCTGGGTCTGCCGATCACCGTCGCGGTCGCGGTGCGCGCCGGACGCACGACGGCGACGTTGCGTCTCGGCCGGGGTCGAGTGGAGGTCGCCAACGGCGTGGCGTCCGACGCGCTGCTCGTCCTCGAGGGCGACGTCGAGCCGCTCCTGCGGCTGGCCACCGGCTCCGTCCTCCGCCAGATCGGCAGCGTCCGCGTGAGGCCGACCTAGGACCATGACATGAATGGCGTCGACCTCAAGGATGCTCTCGTCGCGATCGTCGGTGCCGAGCACGTCGACCCGACCGTCGACGACTACCTGACCGACGTCACCGAGAACCCGCCTGGGAAAGCCGACTTCGTCGTCCGACCCGGCACGGCCGACGAGGTGCAGGCCGTCATGCGCCTCGCCCACGAGCGCTCGCTGGCAGTGACGCCCATCGTCGCCGGGTACAACGTGGCGGGCATCGCCATTCCGCGCGCCGGTGGGCTCGTGCTCGACCTCACCCGCATGGACCGCATCGTCGATATCGACCACGACGCCATGTATGTCGTCGTCGAGCCGGGAGTGACGTTCGGGCAGCTCAAGGCCCATCTCGACGAGCACGCCCCCGACCTCGTGTACACGTACCCGTTCGCCCCGCCGTCCACCTCGGTCGTGGCGAACGCACTCCTCGACGGGCTCAACAACCTGTCGATGCGCCACGGGGCGATGGGCCAGTGGATCAACGGCGTGGAGGCGGTGCTGCACGACGGCACACTGGTGCGCACCGGTTCCGGCGCGGTCGTCGGCTCGTGGTTCGGGCGGGCGCCGCTGCCCGACCTCACCGGCCTGTTCGTGTCGACCCAGGGAACCACCGGCGTCGTCACGCGGGCCGCGCTCCAGCTCCAGCCGAAGCCCGCGCTGCGCCGGCGGTGGTTCGCGTTCGCCTTCTCTCTCGACGGCGCGTACGAGGCCATGCGCCAGCTGGCGCGCACCGGCTCGTTCGACGACGTCGGGTTGATGACATGGCCGGCCGGCAAGATGCTCTTCGGCGCGACACGCGACCTCGTGCGCGACGACGACGAGCCCCTCGCCTTCCTCTTCGTCGACATCACCGCCGCTACCGCGCCGGAGCTCGACGCGCGCGTGGCGCTGGGCCGGCGCATCCTCGAGGACTGCGGGATCGAGAGCATCTTCCACGTCGAGCACCTCGTCCACCTCGTGCCGCGCTACGCCAAGCTGGCCGAGCTGCCGACCACGCTCGACTTCCTGCTCGAGTTCCCGGGCGGCGGGCTCACGTGGGTCGGTTCCTACGGCCCCGGCGGCCGGTGGCTCGAGGGCGCCGAGGCGGGGATGGCGGCCATGGAGGCGCACGGGTTCCCGCCCTTCGTGGTCGCTCGGCCCATGTCGGGCGGTCACTACTTCGTCCTGCGCTTCGTCGCCTGCTTCGACAAGGGCGACGCGGCGGAGGTGACGCGGGTGCGTGCGCTGATGGGCGAGCTGGCCGACCTCGTGCTCGAACACGACTACGTGCCCTACAAGGCGTCGGCGGACGCGGCGCGCCGCATCCTCGCCCGGGCCCATCCCGGCTTCGTCGACCTCTTCACGCGCGTGCGCGACCTCCTCGACCCCGACCGGCGGATGAACCCCGGTCGTTGGTAGCCGCCGCCCCGCGCGCGCTGTTCGAGCGGCTGCCGCGACTCGCCGACCTCGTCCCGTTCACGCCGCTGGCCGATGGCCTGCCGACCGCGGTCGAGCACGTGGACGACGGGTTGTGGGTGCAGCGCGACGACCGCACCGCGTCGGTGTACGGCGGCAACAAGGTCCGAAAGCTCGAGTTCGTGCTGCCGGTGGCGCGGCGTCGCGGGGGCCCGGTGCTCACGGCGGGCGGCATCGGGTCGCACCACGTGCTCGCGGCCGCGATCTACGCCCGTCGCGCCGGGCTCGAGGCCGAGGCGGTCGTCTACCCGCAACCGGTCACGCCCGACGTGCGGCGGACGCAAGCGGCGCTGGCCTCGCTCGAGGGCGTGCGGGTGACGCGCTCCCCGCACCGCTACGCCATGCCCGTCACCCTGGCTGCCCGCCTCGCCGCCCTCGCGCCGCAGCGTCCCTACCTGCTGTGGCCGGGCGCGTCGACACCGCTCGGCACGCTGGGCTACGTGTCGGCCGGCCTCGAGCTCGTGGCCGGCTTCGACGGCCCGGAGCCCGACGTCGTCGTTGCGCCCCTCGGCTCAGGCGGCACGACCGTCGGCCTCGCGCTCGGGCTCGCGCTCGGCGGCTGGCGCCGGGCGCGCGTCGTGGGCGTGCGGGCCGCCGACGTGGTCGTCACCAACCGGGCCGTTCTGCAGGCGCTCGAGTCGGGGACCGCCGCTGTCCTCGCGCTCGGCGGCTGGCGACCCCGCCGGGCCCGGTGGTCGGTCGACGCCCGCTGGTTCGGCCCCGGCTACGGCGCGCCCACGCCGGAGGGCGACGCGGCCACGGCCCGGGCCGAGGGGCTCGGCCTGCAGCTCGAGCCCACCTACACCGCCAAGGCCTTCGCCGCCGCCCTCGAGCTGCTCGCCGCCGGCAAGCGCGTCGTGTTCGTGCAGACCTACGCGGGCACCGCCTCCGATGCTTTTGTCAGCAGGAAGTCACCCCATGGGTCCAGTTCCTGCTGACAAAACGATCGGGGAGTTCCTCGGTCACGACGGAGCGGACCGGTTCACGCTGGGCCGCGAGCTGCACGGGGCGTTCGGTGGGCTCTTCGGAGGCGTGCTGGCGGCGGCCGCGCTCGTCGCCTCCCGCCCGCTGGCGCCGGGCCGGGTGCCGGCCGCCCTCGACTGCCACTTCGTGCGTGGCGTCCCAGCGGGGACGCTCCGCGCCGTCGCGTCGGTGCTGCACGCGGGCCGCACGCTGGCGGTCGTGAACGTCGACCTGCTCGACGAGCGTGAGCGGCTGGGCACGCGTGCGACGGTGACGCTGGTCGACCCGGTGGGACTTCGTCCGCTTGCACATGCGGGCGTCGCTGCTCGCGTGCCGTGGCCCGGCCACGTCGACGGCGCGACCTGGCGTGCTCCCGAAGGAGTCGAGGCGCCGATCATCGCGACGCTGGCGCCGCGCGCACCGGTGATCGGCGACATGGGCATCGTCACGTCGGTGCGCGTGCCGTGGGACGGCGACGGCAGCTCCGCGGAGGCGTGCTGCCTCGCGGCCGACATGTGCGTCGGAGCGCCGGTTGGCGGCGCGTTCCCGGGTCAATGGGTGCCGCACCCCAACCCCGATCTCTCGCTGCGCTTCGCGGGCCACGTCACCGGTCGTGATATCGCCGCTGCAGGCCGGCTCGAGCGGATCGCGGGCGGTGTCGCCCTGGTTGCGATCGAGGTGCGCTCGGGCGACGACGTCGTCGCCGTGGGCGCGTCGTGCTCCCTGCTGCTGGCTTAACGGCTCTGCTCGCCTAACGGCTCTGCTGGCTTAACGGCCCCGGACTGGGACGACCGCAAGCGCGCTGCTGACCGGGCGCTCGCGGCCGTCGCTCGGTCGGTTGAGGACGCACGGCCCGCGGCCCGGGCACGGCCCGGCGGCGACGAACGTGGTCGAGCCGCCGCCGTCGAGCCCGACGGCTTCGGTCGCGCCCAACCCCAGGAGCAGATCGGCGGTGCCGCCGATGGTCATGCCGACGCTGTCCTTCCGCCGGCCGTCGACGGTGACGAGGTAGACGGTGCCGTGCCGGTTCCATCCGATCACGGTGCGCGGGGCGCGCCCGCGCACGAGGTGGTTGCCGTTGTCCTGCGGCGCCCGGCGGCCGTTGCGCAGGACGGGTGGCAGGAAGCCGATGCTGCCGCTCACCGGCCGGCTGGCGGTGAGCTGGAGCG
>VAXF01000041.1 GCA_005888395.1 Actinomycetota bacterium
CTCGACCGGGTGTCGTCGCACGAGGCCGTTTTCCGTCGTCGCACATACAAATGACAGACTCCGCCCCGTGGCGGAGGAGCTCGACGTCGACGCGATGATCAAGCGTTTCCGAGAGCGGGCGCGGGCGGTGCACGACCGGGCGCTGCCCCCGGTGGCGGGCGAGGAGCGGCGCCGGTTCATCGAGCGAGCCGAGCTCGACTACATGGACTTCGGCATCATCGGGGACGCCACGGGCGCGATCGAGGAGGGGATCCTCACGTTGCGTGTCGACCTGCGGCCGCCCGAGGCGCGCGGCGAGGGCTGAGCGGTGGATTGGGTGGGGCTCGCGGGGGAGCTGGCCGAGGAGTTCGCCGCGAGCGCGGCCGAGGTCGACCGCACCGGCCGGTTCCCCACCGAGAACATCGAGCGCCTCAAGGAGACCGGCTATCTCACGATGCCCGTGCCGGTCGAGCTCGGCGGCGGCGGGGCCGACCTCGAGACGGTGTGCCGGGCGCAGTCGGCGCTCGCCGGCGGGTGCGCGTCGACCGCGCTGGCCGCCAACATGCATCTCTTCGGCATCGGCACCGCGGCCGAGGCGTTCGCCGACGGCGAGGCCGAGGCCCGCATCCTGCTGGAGCTGGCCGCCAACCGCCTGGTGATCGGCGGGAGCTTCACCGATGCCGCCACCGGGCTCAACGTCCGCGTGTCGGCGACGCCGGCCCGCAAGGTCGAGGGCGGCTACGTGGTGTCGGGCCGCAAGTCGTTCTGCTCGCTCGCGCCGGTGCTCGACATCTTCTACGGCACGGCCAGTGTGGTCGGGGCCGAGGGCGCGGGCCTCCTGCTGTTCGCCCTGCCGCGGGACGCGCAGGGGCTGTCGTTCGTCGACACGTGGGACACGGTGTCGATGCGGGGCACCGGCTCGTGGGACGTCGTGTTCGACGACGTGTTCGTTCACCGTCCCAACGAGCGCATGTTCTCGTGGTTCGCGTGCACGCTCACCGCCGTCTACCTGGGCATCGCGCGCGCCGCTGCCGAGTTCGCCTACCGCTTCGTCTCGGAGCGCACGCTCACGGGCATGACCCAGCCGCTCGCGCGTCAGCCCGGGATGGTGTTCAGCGCGGCCGAGATCGAGACCGCGCTGCAGCCGGCCGAGGCCCTACTCGACCAGGCCATCCGCCGCCGGCGCACCGAGGTGCTGGCCGCGGCCGACATCGCCACCGTCAAGTACGTCGGCGTGAACGCGGCAGTGGCCGCCGTCGACCGCTGCCTCCGCATGACGGGCGGCCTCGGCATCTACCGGCGTCTGCCGCTCGAGCGCTGGTGGCGCGACGTGCGCGCCGGCCCGATCCATCCGCCCAACAACGACGGCGCCCTCGAGGCGATCGGCAAGGCCACCCTCGGCATCCCCCCCGACGCCGACCCCCGCTGGGGCGACTGACCGCCGTTTTCTCTCGACTTCTCTCGACTTTTTCACCTGGGCCCACCGCATCCGGGGTCCCAGGTGAAAAAGTCGAGAGGGGTGTCGCTCAGGGGTCGGGCATCAGGGTCGCCTGCCAGCGGCCGGGGGCGGTCTCCAGCAGCGGGAACGGCACGAGGCGGTGGCTGTCGCGGTCGTAGAAGTGGTGGGGGTGGTCGGCCGGCAGCCGGCACAGCACGTGCACGCTCACGCCGGTGCCGGGGCCCGGGTTGCGCACGCGGTGCCAGCCCTCCTCCGGCGGCAGCAGGTACGTGACGTCGCCCTGGTGCCACACGTGGCGGCTGGCCTCTTCGAGCTCGACGTGGTCGCCCTCGCGCGCGAGCTCCCGGTACCGCGTCTCCTCGTCGCCGCCCCGCAGATAGCCGATCACGCCCCAGCAGCCGTGATGGTGCACGCCGCTCGACGTGCCCTCGGGGAAGACGACCGCGAGCACGTGGAAGCGCCCGGCCGGGTCGGCGTGAACGAGGTTGCCGACCGCGGCGCCGTCGAGCGACTCGCACGCCGCGTCGGGAATGGCGTCGCCGGCGTGCACCAGCTCGACCATCGCCGGGCGGATGGCGTCGGCGCGGGCGCGGTCGTCGGGGAGCGCGGGGTCGTCGAGGGCGCGCTCGACGGCAACCACCAGCGCGTCGAGGGCGGCGCTTACTGGGTCGCCGCCTTCGGCGGCCGCCCCGCCAAGCGGGGCGCTCTGCCTCTTGGTTCGCTCGCCTTCGGCTTGCTCACTGAGGCGAACGGTAGCGTCGCCGCCGTGCCGGCCGCGATGCCATCGCCGCTCGACCGGCGGATCGCGCTCGCGCACACGCCCACCCCGCTCGAGCCGATGCCCCGGCTGGGCGCGCGCCTCCGGATGGCGGAGGGCGCGCTGTGGGTCAAGCGCGACGACGCCACCGGGCTGGCCGGCGGCGGCAACAAGGCCCGCAAGCTCGAATACCTGTGCGCCGACGCCATCGCCCAGGGCTGCGACACGCTGGTCACCGGCGGCGGGCGCCAGAGCAACCACGTGCGCATGACGGCGGCGGCGGCGAACCGGCTCGGGCTCGCGTGCACGATCGTCGTCTCCAGCGACAAGCCGTCGGTGCCGACCGGCAACGTCGTGCTCGACGAGCTGCTCGGGCCCGACATCGTCTGGGCGGGCAGGCTCGACTACTACGGCGCCGAGGCCGCCATCGAGGAGACCGCGGCCCGGCTGCGCGCCGAGGGACGGCGTCCGTACGCCATGCCGGTCGGCGGCGCGACGGGCACTGGCGCCCTCGGCTACGTGCGCGCCGCGCAGGAGCTGCAGGCCCAGGACCCCGAGGTCGAGTTGGTGGTGGTCGCCGACGGGTCGGGCGGCACGCACGCGGGCCTCGTCGCCGGGCTGGGCGATCACGGGCACGTCCTCGGTGTCGACGTGGGCACCCGGCCCGACCTCGACGAGCAGGTGCCGGCGAAGGCGGCCGAGGTTGCCAAGCTCGCGGGCCTGCCCGATCCGGTGGGCGCCTGCGCGATCGACCACGACCACTTCGGTGCCGACTACGGCGCGCCCACCGACGAGTGCCTCGAGGCGCTGCGGCTGGCCGCCGAGTGCGAGGGCCTCATCCTCGATCCCGTTTACACCGGCAAGGCGATGGTCGGGCTCATCGCCGCCGTCCGCGAGGGCCGGGTGGCGCGTGACACGAGAACGGTGTTCCTGCACACGGGCGGAATGCCCGCGCTGTTCGCCGCCACGTATGCGTCATGGGTCGTACGCTGAGGAGCGGATGCCGTTCCCGCACAAGTTGCTGAACGACGGCGAGGACATCGTCCTCGACGTGCGCCCCCACTGGATGTACTTCACCGGCCCGGCGGTGGCAGTGCTGCTCACGGCGACGCTCTCGACGATTGTCGAGGTCCACTTCCGCCACGGGTGGGACTGGCTGAAGCTCGCGTCGCTCGTGCCCATGCTGGTCGCCATAGGGTGGCTCGCGGTCCGCTACGCCCGGTGGGCGACGACCAACTTCGTGCTGACGACCGACCGGCTGATCGTGCGCGAAGGCGTGCTGTCGAAGCACGGCCGGGAGATCCCGCTCGACCGGCTCAACGACATCAGCTTCCATCAGTCGGTCTTCGAGCGGATCGTGGCCGCCGGCGACCTCATGCTGGAGTCGGCGGGCGAGCGCGGCCAGGAGGTCTTCCCGACCATGCCGCACCCGGCCAAGGTGCAGAACGAGATCTACCGGCAGATGGAGGCTCACCGGCAGCGCGGTGTCGAGCATGCGGACGCGGCGCGCCAGCTGTCGCTTCCCGAGCAGCTCGAGAAGCTCGACGAGTTGCGGCAGCGGGGTGTGCTCACGCAGGCCGAGTTCGACGCCAAGAAGGCCCAGCTCCTCGGCCTTCCCTGACGATCTCCTGACGTCGGGGGTATGTGCACAACGTCCCGTTGACCGGCCGCGCGCGCGGGTGCAGGCTCGCGTGACGGCTGGGGCGGACGAGACGGGGGCGTGGCCACATGAGCATGCGAGAAGACATCGAGACGCTGGCGGCCGACTTCGGCAAGGCGTTCACCAACCGCGACGTCGACGGCGTCGCGAGCTACTACGCCGAGGACTGCAAGGTGCTCGCGCCGAACGCGCCGCGGGTCGACGGCAAGTCCGCGATGCGGGAGGTGTTGCAGTCGTACTTCGACATGGGCGCGGAGGGCCTCACGCTCACGACGCTCGACGTCATCGAGGCGGGCGACGTCGCGGTCGAGTGCGGGCGCTACGAGCTGACCATCCGTCCGCCGGGGGCCGACTCCTTCATCGACGTGGGCAAGTACGTCGCCGTGCACCAGCGCCAGGCCGACGGCAGTCTGAAGATGCTCGTCGACACCTGGAACAGCGACGCGCCCCTGCCCGAGCCGTAGGGGGTATGCCGGTTGGCACTCGGTATCCTTGAGTGCCAACCATGCTGGACGAACGCAAGGCCGCCATCCTGCGGGCCGTTGTCGAGGAGCACATCGAGACGGCCCAGCCGGTCGGATCGGCCCACGTGGCCCGGGCGGCGCGCCTGCGCGTCTCGTCGGCCACAGTTCGCAACGAGATGGCGCTGCTCGAGCGGGAGGGCTACCTCGCCCAACCCCACACGAGCGCCGGGCGCATCCCCACCGACAAGGGCTACCGGTTCTTCGTCGACCAGCTCACCGAGCCGGGTCACCTCGGCGCGGGCCAGACACAGCAGGTACGCGAGTTCTTCGCGCGGGCCCACGGCGAGCTCGAGCAGATGCTGCACGACACCAGCCGGCTGCTCTCCAACCTCACCCAGTACGCGGGCGTCGTCGTGGGGCCTCCCCACGAGGTGGCCACGATCCGCGCCGTGCAGGTGGTGTCGCTCGGCCCGCGCGTCGCGCTGCTGGTGGCGGTTCTCTCCAACGGCGTGGTCGAGCGGCGCACGGTCGAGCTCGACGACGACGCCGGCGAGGAGCGGGTCGCGGCGGCCACGGCCCACCTGGGCGCGCACCTCACCGGGCACACGCTCGCGGAGCTGGGCGCCGTCCCCGCTACTGGTGACGGGGTCGTCGACCGGGTCGTGGCCCACGCCATGGCGGCGCTCACCGGGTCCGACGGCCCCGCGTCGGAGGACGTCTTCGTCGGCGGCGCGTCGCACATGGCGGCCGCGTTCGAGGCCGTCGAGACGGTGCGCAAGGTGCTGTCGACGCTGGAGGAGCAGTACGTGCTCGTTACCGTCCTGCGCGAGGTCCTCGACCGCGGGCTCAGCGTCTCCATCGGCGCCGAGCACGGCCTCCTGCCGCTGGCCGAGTGCTCGATCGTGGTGGCGCCCTACGACCTCGAGGGCGAGCATGCGGGCTCGATCGCCGTCCTCGGGCCCACGCGCATGAACTACCCGCAGGCGCTCGCCGCCGTCGCCGTCGTCAGCCGCCGCCTCGGCCGCGCGCTCTCCGAGGGCTAATGACGGACTACTACGAGCTGCTCGGCGTGGGACCGAGCGCGACCGAGGACGAGATCAAGCGCGCCTACCGCAAGCTGGCGCGCGAGCTGCACCCCGACTCGGGTCATGGTGATCCGGTGGCCGAGGAGCGGTTCAAGCAGGTCACGGTCGCCTACGAGACGCTGCGCGACCCGGAGCGCCGCCGCCGCTACGACATGTTCGGCCCCGATGGCGAGCGGGTGGGCGCCGGCGCGGGCGACTTCGGCTTCGGGGCCGGCGGCCTCGGCGACATCTTCGACGCCTTCTTCGGAGGCTCGAGCCCGTTCGGGGGCGGGCGCCGCACCCGCGGGCGGCCGTCGCCGCCTCGGGGCGCCGACCTCGAGCAGATCCTCGAGCTCGACTTCGAGGAGGCGGTTTTCGGCTGCCACAAGGACCTCGCGGCGCGTGCGCCGGTGGCGTGCGAGACCTGCGGCGGGAGCGGCGCCCGCGTGGGCACCACGCCCACCACCTGTTCGCAGTGCGGCGGCACGGGCGAGCTGCAGCGGGTGCGCCAGTCGATCCTCGGCCAGATGATGACCTCGAGCCCGTGCCCGCGCTGCCAGGGCCTCGGGGAGGAGATCGCGAGCCCGTGCCCCGACTGCCGCGGTGACGGGCGGGTGATCGATGAACGCACCTACACGGTCGACGTGCCCGCCGGCGTCGACGACGGCAGCACGCTGCGGCTGACCGGCCGGGGCGCGTCGGGTCCCCGCGGCGGCGGCTCCGGCGACCTCTACGTCCACCTGCGCGTCCGCGCCCACGCCCGCTTCCAGCGCGAGGGCTACGACCTCGTGCACGTGCTGCACGTGCCGGTGACACAGGCGGCCCTCGGCGCCCACCTGAAGTACGAGACGCTCGACGGCGTCGAGGATCTCGTGATCCCTTCGGGAACACAGGGCGGCCGCGTGTTCCGGCTGCGCGGGCGCGGCGTGCCGCGCGTCGACGGCCGCGGGCGCGGCGACCTGCTGGTGCAGGTCGCGGTCGACACGCCCGAGCGGCTCAGCGCCGAGCAGGAGGAGCTGTTCCGGCGGTTCGCGGCCGAGCGCGGCGAGGAGGTCGCGCCCGCCGACACCGGCTTCCTCTCGCGCATCCGCTCCGCGTTCAAGTAGTTGGCCGACGCCCCGGCGCGCGCCCACGTCTTCGTCGACGACGTAGACGCGCCGGTGCTGTCGTCCGGCGACGCGCACCACCTGCGACGCGTCCTGCGGCTGCGACCCGACGAGATCGTCGCCGTGAGCGACGGCGCCGGGCGGGCGCGCCCCTTCCGGTTCGGCCCGCCGCTGGAGCCCGCCGGCGACGCGTCGTACGAGCCGGCGCCGTCGCCGGCGATCACCGTGGCGTTCGCGTTGACGAAGGGCGAACGGCCCGAGTGGGTGGTGCAGAAGCTCACCGAGGTCGGCGTCGACAGGATCGTGCCGTTCGTCGCGGCGCGCTCCATCGTGCGGTGGGACGAGGCCAAGTCGGCGCGCGAGGTCGAGCGGTGGCGCCGCATCGCGCGGGAGGCGGCCATGCAGAGCCGGCGGGTGTGGCTTCCCGAGGTCGACCAGGTGCGCGACTTCGCGACGGTTGTCGACGCGATCGGCGCCGGCGCGTGCCTCGCCGACCTCGCCGGGGGCGCGCCGGCGCTGTCGCGCCCTGCGGTGCTCGTCGGTCCGGAGGGCGGTTGGAGCGACGACGAGCGGGCCTGTGGGCTCCCTGTGGTCGGGCTGGGGCGCCACGTCCTGCGGGCCGAGACGGCCGCGGTGGCGGCCGGGGTCGTGCTGTCGGCGCTGCGTGCGGGGTTGATCGGCGGCCCGGATTGACGATGCGTCAGTGTCGGGAAGAATGACAGGTATGAGCCCAGACGGTGACTCGCTCGTGTACCGCAAGGAGGTCGGGCGTCGCATCCGCGACATCCGCCGGCAGCGCAAGCTGTCGCTGCAGGACGTCGAGGGCGAATCGAAGCAGGAGTTCAAGGCGTCGGTGCTCGGCGCGTACGAGCGTGGCGAGCGCGCCATCTCGGTGCCGCGGCTGCAGCGTCTCGCGCGTTTCTACGGCGTGCCGGTCGACCAGCTGCTGCCGGTGGTCGAGGAGCCGCCCACGCCTGCCGCCGTCGAGGAGTCGGTCACCATCGACCTCGCCCAGCTCGACTCGCGCGATGACATGAAGACGATGGACCGCTACCTGCGCTCGATCCGGCTCCAGCGGCAGGACTTCAACGGGAAGGTCGTCACCGTTCGCCGCGACGACGTGCGCGCGCTGGCGCGGGTGCTGGGCGACAGCGCCGGGCGCGTCGGCGACTACCTCGACGAGCTGGGGCTCCGGCCGCCCAAGTAGTGCCCTTCGGCGTCTACGTCCACATCCCGTTCTGCGCTCGCCGTTGCGACTACTGCGCATTCGCGGTGTGGACCGACCGGGCGTCGCTGCTGTCGTCGTACGTCGACGCGTGCCGGCAGGAAGCGCTGTCTTCTTTGATGCCCATCGCTAGAAGCGTTTACGTCGGCGGGGGTACGCCGTCATTGCTGCCTCGTTGCTCGACGACATCGCGCGCGTCGACGGCGCCGAGGTGACGGTGGAGTGCAATCCCGAGGACGCGTCGGGCGCGCTGTTCGCGGCATGGCGGCGCGCCGGGGTGACGCGCGTGTCGTTCGGCGTGCAGTCGATGGTGCCGGCCGTCCTGTCGGAGCTGACCCGCCGGCACACACCCGCGGACGTGGGCGCTGCCGTCGCGCTCGCGCGGGAAGCGTGCTTCGAGACGTTCAGCGTCGACCTCATCTACGGCCCCCGGGGTGAGTCCCTCGACGACTGGCGGCGCACCGTGGAGGCGGTGCTCGCCCTCGATCCGCCCCACGTGAGCGCCTACGGGCTCACCGTGGAGCCGGGAACGGCCCTGTGGCGGGCGCCGGCCCGCTGGCCTGACGACGACGACCAGGCCTCGAAGTACCTGCTCGCCGACGAGCTGCTCTCGGACGCCGGGCTGAGCAGGTACGAGGTGTCGAACTGGGCCCGGCCCGGCCACGAGTGCCGGCACAACCGCCTCTACTGGGCGCAGGGCGACTACCGGGGCATCGGCTGCGCCGCCCACTCGCACGTCGCCGGCCGACGCTGGTGGAATG
>VAXF01000042.1 GCA_005888395.1 Actinomycetota bacterium
GGAGCGGTACTTGAGCGCGTTCTCGATCAGGTTCTGGAACAGCTGGGTCAACTGCGTGGCGTCGCCGAACACCGTGGGAACGCGGCCGTGCGTGATCTCGGCCGCGCTCTCCTCCACGTCGGTCTGAAGGTTCGCGATCGCATCCTCGAGCACCTCCTCACACTCCACGGGATGGAGCGATCCGCCCTCGGTGCCGGCCAGGGCGTACGTGAGGAGGTTCCTCAGCAGCACGTTCATGCGTGTGCTGGCCTGGGCGGCACGGTTCAGGACGCGCTCGAAATCGTCGTCGAGCAGGCCCTTGGCGCGGAGCATCGCGACCTCGAGGCAACCCGATATCACCGTCAGCGGCGCACGGAGATCGTGGCCCGCGGCCAGCGCGAACTCCTCGAGCTCTGCGTTCGATCGCTCCAGCTCGATCGTCCGCTCCGCCAAGAGGCGGTTCTTCTCGTACAGGTCGATGAGGACGGCGACCTTGGAACGCAGGATCCACGGATCGAACGGCTTCTCCAGATAGTCGACCGCGCCGACTTCGTAACCGCGGAGATGGTGGTGCAGCGCACGGCTGATCGCCGTCAGGAAGATGATCGGGGTGTCGCGTGACCGCGGATGCTGCTTGATGCGCGCCGCGGTCTCGAAACCGTCCATGCCGGGCATCTGCACGTCGAGCAGGATGACGGCGAACTCGTCGTTCAACAGGCACTTCAGCGCCTCTTCGCCCGACGTGGCCGTCACCAGGTTCTGGTCCAGCGACTCGAGGATCTGCTCGAGCGCGAGCAGGTTCTCGGGCCGATCGTCGACCAGCAGGACGTTGACCCGTCGCTCGTCGGTCACGGACGCGCGCGTGCCGGTACGCTTTGCGACACGACTCACCTCGACACCCGTCGCGACCGATGATCCGCGTGGTCGTGGTCGACGACGACTCGCACCTGCGAGATCTGTTCAAGATGATGCTCGAGCTCGAAGACGGCTTCGAGGTCGTGGGTGAGGCGGGCGACGGCAAGGCTGCGATCTCGCGCGTCGAGGAGTGCCAGCCCGACCTGGTCATGCTCGACCTCGAGATGCCCGTGATGGACGGTCTCGAAGCGCTCCCGCGAATCCTCGAGGCGGCGCCCCGGACCAAGGTGGTGGTGGTATCGGGCTTTCCCGAGGACTCGTTGGAGGCGCGCGCCCTCGCCGCGGGAGCGGTGGCCTACGTCTCCAAGGGACTGTCGGTCGAGGCCCTCGTGCGGCAGCTCGCGTCGGTGGTCGAGGACGAGGGCGGCTGAGCTAACGACCACGTCGTGCCTCGTGACCGGGGATCGGTGGCGCGTGCCCGGTCGGCACGCGAGCCGGCCCCTCTCGTACGAGATCTCCAGGGTCCACTCGATCGTCGCCGAGCAGGTCGCCGAGCACCCGCTTCGCCGCTTCGAGCGTCTCGCCGATGGCGGCGCGAGCCTGGTCGTGCTCGCCCAGCTCGAAGGCGTACTTCGCCACCGCCAGGCCCTGCACGATGGTGTCGTTGAGCTCGAGCGCCTGACGCCGCCGCACGTCGAGCTTCGACAGCTGCGCGGCCAGGCGCTCGGCCCGCTTGCGTTCGAGATAGAGGTCGACGAAGACGGCGACCTTGGAACGCACGATCCCGAGATCGAGCGGACGAACGAGGTAGTCGACAGCTCCGGCGGAGTAGCCCTGTAGTGCCTGGTGCGAATCGAAGCTGTAGGCGGTGAGGAACACGATCGGGATGTAGCGACTCTTCTCGCGCTGCTTGATGCGGCGGGCGGTCTCGAAGCCGTCCATTCCGGGCATCTGGACGTCGAGGAGGATGACCGCGAACTCCTGGTTGAGGAGGCAGCGCAGCGCGTCGTCACCGGACGTCACGCACGTGACGTCCTGGTGCAGTGGCTCGAGAAGCTCCCGTAGCGCGAGCAGGTTCTCGGGCCGGTCGTCGACGACGAGGATGCCGGCCTGCTCGTCCGGGATCACGGCCGGGCCTGCTCTGTCGCCGGCACGCGCCCGCAGAGCCGTGTCAGGAGGGGCGCGATCTCGGAAAGTGCGACCACCTCGTCGGCGCCGGCGCGCGCCATCGCGGCCTCGGGCATGGCCGCCCTGTCGGCGGTGGCGGGGTCCTGGACCACGGCGAACCCGCCCCGTCGCCTGATGCGCGCCAGCCCGGCTGCACCATCCGGGTTGGCGCCGGTCAGGATCACGCCGACGACCCGGCTCGCGTAGGCGTCGGCCGCCGACTCGAACAGCACGTCGATCGAGGGGCGACTGTACTGCTCGCGGGGGTCGGTCGAGAGCGCGAACGTGCCGCCTCGCTCGACCAGCAGGTGGTAGTCGGAGGGCGCCATATGCACCCAACCCGGCACGATCGGGTCCTTGTCGTGAACCTCTCTCACCGGCAGGGCGCTCTTCCGCGCGAGGGCGTCGGCGAGGACAGCGTCGGCGGGCTCGACGCCGCGGTGCTGGGCGACCGCGATCGCGGCGCCGAAATCGCGCGGCAGACCCGAGAGCACGAGTCCGAGGGCGGCGAGCCCTCCCCACGACGCACCCATCACGACCAGCTCGTGCGTAGTCATCGCACCCGCCGGTAGAGCCTCTGGGAGGAGTCGAGCGCCTCGTAGCAATCGGCGTGACTCGTGAACTCGAGCGACTCTTTGAGGCCGATGGCGAGCACGCCGAGCGTGGTCAGGCTCTCGTGCAGCAGGCCGAGCACGTGGTCCTGGAGCGACCGGTCGAAGTAGATCATCACGTTCCGGCACAAGATGACGTGGAACTCGTTGAACGACCGATCCGTGACGAGGTTGTGCTCGGCGAAGACGATGTTGTCGGAGAGCACGGAGTCGAAGCGGGCGTTCCTGCCGTTGGCCACGTAGTACTCGGAGAACGCGCGCGTGCCGCCGGCGCGGATGTAGTTCGACGTGTACTCCTGCATCTTCCCGAGCGGGAACGCGCCGGCGCGCGCCTGGTCGAGAACGGTCTGGTTCATGTCGGTCGCGTAGATGCGGGTGCGGTCGTAGAGGTCGTGCTCCCGCAGGAGGATGGCCATCGAGTAGGCCTCTTCCCCCGTCGAGCAGCCTGCGTTCCAGACCCGGACGAATGGATAGGTGCGGAGCAGCGGCACGACCTTGGTGCGGAACGCGAGGTAGAAGGAGGGATCGCGGAACATCGAGCTCACGTTGACGGAGAGATCGAGCAACAGCCGCTTCATGCATGCCGGATCGTGCAGGACACACTCCTGCAGCGCCGAGAGCGACTTGAGGCCCTCGACCTCCATCCGGCGCACGAGCCGGCGCCGGAGCGATCCGCGCGAGTAGCCGCGAAAGTCGTAGCCGTACGCCTGATAGACGGCCTCCAGCAGGAGAGCGATCTCCAGGGACTCGACGTCGGCCGTGCCGCGCACCGTCCAGTCCGCGGTCATCTGCGCGTGCCCCGCCCGGCTAGCGATGGAGCCACACCCTTATCAACGAGAGCAACTGGTCGATGTCGACCGGCTTTGCGATGTAGTCGGATGCCCCGGCGGCGATGCTCTTGTCACGGTCCTCCTTCATCGCCTTGGCAGTGAGGGCGATGATCGGCAGACGGCGGAACTCGGAGATGGCCCGGATGGCACGCGTGGTCTCGTAGCCGTCCATCTCCGGCATCATGATGTCCATCAGCACCAGGTCGACCTCGGGATTCTGGTTCAGGACCTCGAGCCCGTCCCGACCGTTCTCCGCGAAGAGCACCTCCATGCCGCGTCCTTCCAGCGCGCTGGCGAGCGCGAAGACGTTGCGCACGTCGTCGTCGACGACCAGAACACGCTTGCCCTCGAACATGGCGTCGGCGCGGTGAAGGTGCTCGATGATCCTGCGCTGCTCGGCGGGTAGAGCGGCCTCCGGCCGGTGGAGGAACAAGGTGGTCTCGTCGAGGAGCCGCTCGGGTGAGCCCACGGTCTTGAGGATGATCGTCTGCGCGTACTTCTTGAGCCGCGTCTCGTCGCGACGCGTGAGGTCGGTGCCCGTGTAGACGATCACGGGCAGCCCGGCGAAGCGAGCATTGCTCTTGACCGTCTCGAGCAGGGCGAAGCCGGTCGTCTTGGGCAGCTTGAGGTCGAGGACCATGCAGTCGAAACGCGCTTCCTCGAGCTCGGCCATGGCTTGCTCGCTCGGGCCGACCGCCGTCACGACGACGTCGTCGCCCGCGCCCAACAGCTCGGCGATGGCGGTGCGTTCGGTGTCGTCGTCCTCCACGACGAGCAGGCGCTTCACCGGCCGCTCGATGAGATCGACGACGGCGCCGAGCGCCTCGTCGACCTGCTCGGCGGTCATCGGCTTCTCGTGGTGGCCGGCGGCGCCCGCGGCGAGCGCCGGTTGGCGCTGCTCGGCGGAGGCGATGACCTGCACCGGGATGTGACGGGTGGCGGGCTGGCGCTTCAGGTGACCGAGCAGCGCGAGGCCGTCGGCGGTCTCCAGGTCGGTGTCGAGCAGCACCGCGTCCGGCCCGAGCTGGTGGGTCATCGCCAGACCCGCCTCGGGTGTCGACGCGACGAGGGCCTTGAACCCCCGCGCCCGCCCGGCATCGAGCAGCGTCCTCGCCACCTCGGGATCGCGCTCGACGATCAGGAGCACGCGGTCACCGTCGTGGATCTCGTCGCGGTCGTCGCCGAGCTCGTTTGCCAGCAGCAACGAGCGGTCGTAGGTGACCGCGCCCGCGGACGACACGATCGGCTCCCGGCCCGGGACGAGGTCGGTCTCGGGCGCGGTGGCTTCGGTGTGAGGCTGGCCCGGGTAGTTCGCAGGAAGGTAGAGGGTGAAGGTGCTGCCCTCCCCCACCACGCTCTCGGCCTGGATCTCGCCCCCGAGCAGGCGAGCGATCTCACGGCTGATCGAAAGGCCCAGGCCGGTGCCGCCGTACCTGCGGCTGGTGGTGCCGTCGGCCTGCTGGAAGGCCTCGAAGATCAGCCTGAGCTTGTCGTCGGCGATGCCGATTCCGGTGTCGACCACCGAGAAGGCCACCACTCGCTCGGCTTCGCTCAGCGCGCTGTTGAGGAAGCGGACGCCCGACGGCGCGGGGTGTACCCGCAACGTGACGTTGCCGTGCTCGGTGAACTTGACCGCGTTCGAGAGCAGGTTCCTCAGGATCTGCTGGAGCCGCTGCTCGTCGGTCTCGACGCTGGCCGGCGCGCTGGGGTGGACCTCGGCCGTGAAGCTCAGGCCCTTGTCGGTGGCGACGGGTGCGAAGGTCTGCTCGACGTAGTCACGGACATCGGCGAGCGCGATGTGGGTGGGGTTCACCTCCATCTTGCCCGCCTCCACCTTCGAGAGGTCGAGGATGTCGTTGATCAGCGAGAGCAGGTCGCTCCCCGCCGTGTAGATCGTTCGGGCGAACTCGACCTGCTTGTCGCTCAGGTTGTCGTCGGTGTTGTCGGCGAGCAGCTTCGACAGGATCAGCAGGCTGTTCAGCGGCGTCCGCAGCTCGTGGGACATGTTGGCCAGGAACTCGGACTTGTACTTGGAGCTGAGGGCGAGCTGCTCCGCCCGCTCCTCGAGGCTGAGCCTCGCAACCTCGATCTCCGCGTTCTTGATCTCGATGTTGCGGTTCTGCTCGGCGAGCAGCGCCGCCTTCTCCTGCAGCTCCTCGTTGGTCTGCTGGAGCTCCTCCTGCTGGGTCTGGAGCTCCTCGGACTGGCTCTGCAGCTCGCGGGTGAGGCGCTGCGACTGCTCCAGCAGCTCCTCGGTGCGCATGTTGGCGATGATCGTGTTGAGCACGACACCGATGGTCTCCATCAGCTGCTCGAGGAACGTCTGGTTGACCTCGCTGAACGGCCGGAACGAGGCGAGCTCGATGACTCCGAGCACCTGGTCCTCGAACACCACCGGCAGGACGACGAGGTTCACCGGCGCCGCGTCGCCGAGGCCCGACGTGACCCTGATGTAGTCGGCCGGTGCCTCGGTGATGAGGATCGTCTTCTTCTCGAGCGCCGCCTGGCCGACGAGCGCCTCCCCGAGCTTGAAGCGGTTGGAGACGTTCTTGCGCGCCTTGTAGCCGTAGGTGGCGATGAGCTTGAGCATCGGCGAGGCGTCGCCGTTGCCGCTCTCCGACAGGAAGAAGGCACCGTGCTGGGCGGCGACCGTCGGCGTGAGCTCCGACATGATCATGCGCGTGACCGTCTGCAGGTCGCGCTGGCCCTGCATCATCCCGGAGATCTTGGCCAGGTTCGTCTTCAGCCAGTCCTGCTCCTCGTTCCTCTGCGTCGTCTCCTTGAGGTTGGCGATCATCTGGTTGATGTTGTCCTTCAGCTCCGCCACCTCGCCCATCGCCTCGACCGCGATCGACCGCGTCAGGTCGCCCTGGGTCACGGCGGTGGAGACGTCGGCAATGGCTCGCAGCTGGGTCGTGAGGGTGGCCGCGAGCTGGTTCACGTTCTCGGTCAGGCCCTTCCAGGTGCCCGACACTCCTTCGACCTCGGCCTGACCGCCGAGCTTGCCCTCGGTGCCCACCTCGCGCGCGACGCGGGTGACCTCGGCCGCGAACGACGACAGCTGGTCGACCATGGTGTTGATCGTGTTCTTGAGCTCGAGGATCTCGCCCTTGACGTCGACGGTGATCTTCTTCGACAGGTCGCCCTTGGCCACCGCCGTGGTGACCAGGGCGATGTTGCGGACCTGGTCGGTGAGGTTCGCGGCCATGAAGTTGACGTTGTCGGTGAGGTCCTTCCACGTGCCCGACACGCCCTTGACCTGGGCCTGCCCGCCGAGCTTGCCCTCGGTGCCCACCTCTCTGACCATGGTGTTGATCGTGTTCTTGAGCTGGAGGATCTCGCCCTTCACGTCGACGGTGATCTTCTGCGACAGGTCGCCCTTGGCCACCGCGGTGGTGACCTGCACGATGTCGCGCACCTGGCCGGTGAGGTTGGCCGCCATGAAGTTGACGTTGTCGGTGAGGTCCTTCCACGTGCCCGACACGCCCTTCACCTGGGCCTGGCCGCCGAGCTTGCCCTCGGTGCCCACCTCGCGGGCCACACGGGTGACCTCGTCGGCGAACGACGAGAGCTGGTCGACCATCGTGTTGATCGTGTTCTTGAGCTGGAGGATCTCGCCCTTGACGTCGACGGTGA
>VAXF01000043.1:0-1368 GCA_005888395.1 Actinomycetota bacterium
TCCAGCTCGCCCGCCGCCGCACCGGACTCACGTCGCCCCTGATCCCGGTGCGCGAGTACATAGCCCTCTCCAGCATCGAGACGTGGCGGCGCTGGCCCGAGATCCTCCGCCGGCTCGACGAGGCGGCGGGCGCCGAGAAGCTCGGCCGGGGGTTCCGCGTGCCGGGCCGCGGGGTGAGCGCGCCGTACTTCTGGGCGATCCCCGGCCTGGCGCTCAGCGGGCGAGAGTTCCTCTCGTACCTCGGCACTGTCGGCGACGACGAGCACGAGCGGCTCGACACGATCTTCGACTTCTGGCTCCGCACGACCGCCGCGTGGCGCGACGACGGCTTCCTCCAGTGCTGGGACGCGGGCGACGTGGTGCACCCCTACCCGCCCGACGTCCTCGAGCCGATCGTCGACGCGGCCGTGAACGTCCACGGCGACGAGAAGCGCTCCGCCGAGGTGCGCCGCTTCCTCGCCACGACCATGCAGTTCCTGTTCCTGCTCTACCTCGACACGCGCATGGGCACCGGCGACTCGGGCCCATATCCCCTGCCCGGCGGGCGCACGATGGTCGTGCGCGAGTTCACCGGCCTGTCGCGCAGCTGGATCCCATGGAGCGACGTCGTCGCCGACGTGCCCTGGAACGACCTCGTGTGCGGGCTCATCTTCCGGCCCGGCGTGCAGAACCGCGTGACCGACTTCGCCACCGTCATCTCGGTGCCGGTCGACAACCTCCAACTGCTGGAGGCGTTCTCGGTGCTGCGGCCCGACGGCCGCGGCGGCTTCGTCCCGCTCTCACTCGACGAGCTGCCGGGGATCCTCGACATCGTCAAGGGCGCGCAGAAGGACTTCTACCGCCGGGTGGCGTCGTGGACGTGGGAGGAGAAGCTCTTCGCCGGCGCCTACGTCTACGTCCACGGGCTCCTGAGGCCGTGGACGGTCGCGGCCGGCAACGACGGGGACATCGACTGGACCGTGCCCCGCGACTCGATCGAGGTCGTCCCGCTGCTGGAGCACATGCCGATCGACGAGGAGATCAACCCCCCGCTCTATCGGGCGCTCGAACCCAAGCGCTAGATGAACCAGGTCGAGATCGGGGGCCGTCGAGTCGCCTACCAGCGCGCCGGTACCGGACCGCCGCTGCTCCTACTCCACGGGTTCGTCGGCGACAGCCGCGACTGGCGCCGCCAGCTCGAGGGCCTGTCCGACGAGTTCACGGTCGTAGCCTGGGACGCGCCCGGCTGCGGCCGCTCGTCGGATCCACCCGAGACGTTCCGCATGCCCGAGTACGCCGACTGCCTCGCCGAATTTGTGGAAGCGATCGGCCTCGGACGCCCGCACGTGCTCGGGCTGTCGTTCGGCGGCGCGCTGGCGCTCGAGCTCT
>VAXF01000043.1:1387-9822 GCA_005888395.1 Actinomycetota bacterium
CTCGCGTCGGCGTACGCGGGGTGGTCGGGCTCGCTCCCGCCCGATGTCGTCGAGCAACGCGTGCAGCTGGTGCTGCGAGAAGCCGAACTTCCGCCCGAAGAGTGGGTTCCCGGCTGGATCCCCGGCCTGCTGACCGAGGCGGCACCGCGGGAGATGGTCGACGAGGTGGTGGCGATCATGTCCGACGTCCGACCGATCGGCAGGCGAACGACCATGCACGCCCTCGCCGAAGCCGACCTGCGCGACGTGCTGGCACGCATCGACGTGCCGACACTGCTGCTCTACGGCGACGTCGACCAACGCAGCCCGCTCGCTGTGGGCGAGACGCTGCACGCGGCGATCCCCGGATCGAGGCTCGTGGTCCTCCCCGGCGTCGGTCATTACTGCAACATCGAAGCCGCGGCGACGTTCAACTCGGAGGTGCGCACCTTCCTCCGGTCAGCGCGGACCTGATTACAGTCGCGTGGGAGGGGGCCAAAATGGTCGGGCGGACGCTGGGCACCACCGTGCTGGGTGTTGCGCTGGTTGCCACAGCGTGCGGTGGCGGAGGGAAGACGACGGCAAGCCCGCGTCGCCCGAACGCTCGTAGCGCGACCACCACCTCTGGACCGACGTCCTGCGCCCGGCCCTCGTCGCCGACGCCGTCAGGGCCCGTGATTCGGGTACGCGGGCAGGATCGGGACGGAACCGCGATCGCCATCAGCGTCTCCCAGTTCCCCTCCCCCGATCACCCCGGACTCGCGAAAGCGGCCCTGCTGGCGTCGGACGCCAACTACCCCGACGCGCTCGCCGGTGCGCCACTGGCAATTGCCAAGGACGGGCCGCTACTCCTGACCGCCCCGTCGGGACTGAACCCGGCGGTTGCCGACGAGCTCGTGCGCGTGGCGCCCAAGGGGGCCACGGTGTACCTGTTGGGCGGTCCCGCCGCGCTCGACCCCTCGATCGACGAGCGGGTACGGGCGTTGGGCTATGTCCCACAGCGGGTCGCCGGGCCCAACCGGTTCGCCACCGCGGTCACGATCGCCAATGCATTGGGCGATCCACACGAGATCATCGAGGCGAGCGGGAGGCAGTTTGCCGACGCGCTCTCCGCAGGGGCCGCGGCCCGGAGGACTCCAAGACCGGACATTCACACCGGCACCGGCGCGGTCCTGCTCACGAATGGCGGCGCCCAGGCTCCGGAGACCGCCGCGTACCTCGGTGCCCACAAGACGGACACCGTCGTCGCCGTCGGCGGGCCGGCGGCCGCCGCCGATCCCCGGGCGACTCCGATCGTGGGCCCCGACCGCTACGCCACAGCGGTCATGGTCGCCCAGCACTTCTTCACGACGCCGAACCCCGGATACCCGGAGCATCCGAACAAGTTCCTCACGCCGGGCAACCTGGCATTCGCATCGGGCGTCACGTTCGCCGATGCCTTGTCGGGGTCGGCGGACACCCGCAACGGAAGCCCGATGCTGCTCGTCCCTCCGTGCGGGCCGTTGCCGTTATCGCTGGCCGCGTATCTGAGCTCGATCCGCGCGAACCGAATCAGCTCGTCGGACCAGGGAGAGGGTGGCGTCCTGTACGGAGGCGTCCAGGCGGTCGGCGACGACGTGCTCCGCCAGATCGAAGCGGCTGTCGCGGCTCCCGGCTAACGCAGCAGCAGGCGGGCGGCCGATTCGAGCTCGTCGCCGACGTCGCCGACGTAGGCCCAGCCGTTGACCCAGCCGAGCAGCGACGAGTACCACACGTGCGACAGCACGCGAACGACCCGCAGGCGCAGGTCGGCGTCGAGGCCGTCCATCGGCACGGAGAGCACATCGGTCATCACCACGGTGATCTCCTGCTGGCACTCGGACACCGCGGGGTCCGGCGCCGACACGGCGGTGACCATCGCCGACGCCAACTGCGGCTGGCGCTCGATGGCGCGGGTCGCGCGGCGCACGACGTCGACGACACGATCGGCGGGTGTGTCGCCGCGCGGCGGGCGCTGGGCCAGGCGGCGCTGCAGGTCCTTCGTCCACTCGACGAGCGTCGCCGCCAGCAGGTGGTCCTTCGACGCGAAATACCGGTGCCGAGCGCGACCTGGGCGGTGGCGGCGACGTCGCGCATCTGGACGGCGTCGTAGCCGCCCTCCGCGGCCAGGCTCATGGCCGCCTCGATCACGCGACCCCGCCGTGCCGCCTGGCTGCGGGTGAGCGTCTCGCCGTTCAAGTGCGCACGCCGTTCAAGTGAGCACGCCGTTCAAGTCAGCACGCCGTTCAAGTCAGCAGGGCCTTACGCAGGCCGGCCACGACGTCGGGGCCGACGCCGAGCGACTCGGCGAAGCCCTCGACCGACCCGTGGTTGCGGCGGATGGCGGCGAGCATGTTCGTCATCACGTGGGCGGGGGCCCGCCGCGCATCGGCGGGAAGCCGGCCCCACAACTCCTCGTAGTCCACGGTGTCGGCGCCAACCCGTTCGAGGATCGCCGCCGCGACCGGATCGGTGAGCGCGTAGTCGGCCACGACGTCGTCGTCGTCCACTCCGAGCAGCCCGAGCACCACGCCCGCCAGCGCCCCGGTGCGGTCCTTGCCCGCGGCGCAGTAGAAGACGGCCGGCAGCGCTCCCGGCTCCGCCAGCAGGCGCAGGATGCCCGCCACCTGCTCGCCGGCGCGCGTCAGCATGGCCACATAGCCCGCGCCCAGGTCGTCGAGCGACGGCCGCGGCGCCTCCTCCTCGCGCGCGAACAGCTGGTCGACGAGCGGCACGTGATGGGCACTCACGGACGGGAGCTCCTCCGCCGCCACCGGGCCGCACTCCACCCGCTCGCGCGTGGTGCGCAGGTCGACCACCGTGCGCACGCCGAGCTCGTCGGTGAGGATTTCGACGTCGGCGTCGGTCATCCGGTGGAGCGAATCGCTGCGAAAGAGCCGCCGCCAGCGCAGCACCCGCCCGCCGGCGCCGCGGTAACCACCAAGGTCGCGGAAGTTGATGCAGCCCTCGAAGGGAACGGTGCGCTCGATGCGGCCACTATCCCATCAGGAAAGAACGCGTTCCAGTTTGGGCCTCGACGGCTCAGCCGCGAAAGTCGAACGCAACCTTGATGGCGCCGGTGCGGTCCTGGGTGGCGAGGGTGGTGAACGCATCCCGCCACTCGTCGAGCGGGAACGTGTGGGTGAGCATCCCGTTGAGGTCGACGCGGCCGGCGGCGACCAGGTCGAGATAGTGCTCGATCCCGTGGCGCTTCACACCATCGACCTCCTCGAAGCCGAACGCGTTCGAGCCCACCCAGGAGATCTCCTTGAAGTAGAGCGGCGTCCACTCCCAGCGGGCGGGCCCGTGCACGCCTGCCTTCACCAACGTGCCGCGCGCTTTCAACACGCGGACGCCGACCTCGAACGTCTCGGGCTTGCCGACGGTGTCGTAGACGACGTCGATCCCGCCCGGGTAGGCCATCGGCAGGCCGTCGGAGGAGACGAGCACGCCGCCCGACCACGCCGCCACCTCTTCGATGAGCGCGCTGCGAGGCTCGGGCGCGACGACAGTGGCGCCCAGCTTGCGGGCCAGCGCCGCCTGCGCGTCGAAGCGGGCCACCACGAGCACCTCGACGTCAGGGTGGAGGGCGCGCAGGATCGCGGTTGCCGTGGTGCCCAACGCGCCCGCGCCGTACACCAGCACCTTCCCGCCCGGCGGCGGCGGATGCCGCGTCACCGCGTGCAATGACACCGCGAACGGGTCGGCGAACACAGCCAGCTCGTCGGGCACCGAGTCGGGCACCGGGAACAGCATCGAGTCATGGGCCGGCATCAGCTCGGCGTAGCCACCGGTGGCGTCGCGCGAGGTGCCGGTGTGGATGCCGGGCGCCAGCCGTCCCTTGGCGAAGTTCCAGCAGAGGCTGAGATCGCCGGCGACGCACGAGGGGCACCACGGCTCGATCCCGCGCGGCCCGCACGACAGCCACGGGTTGAGCACCACGCGGTCGCCGACGTCGAGGCCCTCGGCCTCCGGTCCGATCGCGACCACGTCGGCCACCACCTCGTGGCCGAGCACCTGCGGCATGGAGAAGAAGCCCTTCATCGGGTTGTCGCGTCCGATGTCCTCGCCCCAGTCCATGAACACCTGCTTGGCGTCCGAGCCGCAGATGCCCGTCATCCGCGGCTTGGTCACCACCCAGTCGGGGCCGAGGAACGGCGGGTCATCCATGTCGACGAGCTTCATCGGCGTGTGGGCAAGCCCGCGCAACAGCGCGTTGTCCTCGTGGGGGTCCGGCTGAGGATCGGGGCGGACGCCATACAGCAGGGCTCTCACGCGGGTCACGCTACGACCGCCGGGCGTATCGTGCCCGGCGTGCAAGCCGTGCAGTTCGACCTCGCCGATCCACAGTTCCCGGCCTCGCTCGTCGACGTCGACGAGCCCGCGCTTCCGGGGCCCGACTGGGCGCGGGTCGAGGTGCTCACCGGCGGGATCTGCGGGAGCGACCTGCACCTGTTCAGCCACAACACGGGCCCGTCTCCCACGCTCTACGGCAACGTCGCCTTCCCGTTCCTCCTCGGCCACGAGATCGCCGGGCGGGTCGTCGAGGCCGGGCCCGACTGCGCGGTGCGGGTGGGCGCACGGGTCGCCGTCGACCCCTGCATCCCCTGCCGCGCCCGCGGCATCGACCCGCCGTGCGCCAACTGCGCGCGCGGTTGGACGTCGTCGTGCCTGAACCTCGACAGCCGGGTGGTCAGCCCCGGACGATCGCTCGGCTTCACCCAGGGACTCGGCGGCGGCTGGGCCGAGCAGGTCGCCGCCCACGTGTCGATGCTGCACCCGCTCCCCGACGGCGTCCCCGACCGGGCTGCGAGCCTGCACGAGCCGGTGTCGATCGCCGCCCACGGCCTGCTGCGGGCGCCGCCGGCCGAGGGAGACCCGGTCCTCGTCGTCGGCGCCGGCATCATCGGCCTCGCGACGCTGGGCGCCCTCCGCGGGCTGTTCCCGTCGCACGAGGTCACGGTCCTGGCGCGCCACGAGCACCAGGCCACCGCGGCGCGGGCCTGCGGCGCCGACCACGTCGTGCGACCCGCGCCCGACAACGCGCACTTCGCCGAGCTCGCCGAGCTCTCGGGCTCACGCGTCGTGGGCCGCCGCGGGGAGCTCATGCTCATGCCCGGGTTCCCGTACGTCGTCGAGGCGGTCGGCGCGCCCCAGTCGGTCACCGAGTCACTGCGGGCCGTTGCCCACCACGGCACCGTGCTGCTGCTCGGCGCGGCCGGCATCAGCGAGGTCGACCTGACACCCGTCTGGTACAAGGAGGCGGCGCTCGTCGGCTCGATCGACCACACCGTCGACGCCGGGAGCGCGCCCGGTCTGGCCGGAGGACCGTCCCGGCACTCGGTCGACCGCGCCCTCGACGTCCTCGCCGCCGGTTTCCTGCCGGACGAGGTCGTGGTCACGCACGAGTTCCCCCTCGACGCATACCGCGACGCGGTGGCAACCGCGATCGACCGCGGCGGCGCGAATGCGATCAAAGTCGTCTTTCGTCCCTGCGGTTAGCTCCAGCGGGTCATTGACTGTCAACCCGGGCACGGCGCGACGATGACGGCCACGGCGAGCCCGCCCATGACAACCGCCACCGAAGACACCGGCACGGACCGCGCCGGCATCAGCGTGCTCCTCGTGGACGATGTCCCCGAGGTCCGGGGCGTGTTGCGGGCCGTGCTCCAGATCGACGGCCGCTTCCACGTGGTGGGTGAGGCCGCGAACGGCGCCGAGGCCCTCCGGCTGGCCGAAGAGCAGCAACCCGACGTGATCGTCCTCGACCTCACGATGGACGGCACCAGCGGCTTCGACGCGCTTCCCTTCCTACGTGGGGTCGCTCCCGACACGAAGGTGTTGGTGCTTTCGGCCTCGGACGCACGCGCGGACGCGTACGCCCTGGGCGCCGACGCATTCCTGCTGAAGGGCGAGCGCGTCGTGTCTCGCCTGCGGCAGCTCCTCACCAAGCTCGCCTCGGCCTGAAATCCCGGTCCGCCGGGAACACTCTCGGCATGCCCCTCATCCATCGCGTCCTGCCTCCCACTCCGCCGGCCACGCTCGAGGACTACCGCGCCACGGGCGGTGGCAAGGGCCTGCAAGCCGCCCTCGCAACCGACGCCGACACGGTCATCGCCGAGATCGAGGCGTCTGGGCTCCGGGGCCGCGGTGGCGCCGGCTTTCCGACCGGCCAGAAATGGCGCGCGGTCGCCGCCAACCGATCATCCGAGTTGACGACGACGGTCGTGGTGAACGGCGCCGAGGGCGAGCCCGGCACGTTCAAGGACCGCACGATCCTGCGGACGAACCCCCACGCGGTCGTCGAGGGAGCACTCATCGCAGCCTCGACCGTCGGAGCGACTCAGGTCGTCTTCGGCCTGAAACACACCTTCGCACCCGAGCTGGCTCGACTGCGCGCAGCAGTCGACGACGCGCGCGCGGCCGGCTGGGCCGACGGGATCGAGGTCATCGTCTTCGAAGGCCCGGAGGAGTACCTGTACGGCGAGGAGACCGCGTTGTTGGAGGCGGTCGATGGTCGCATGCCGTTCCCGCGCATCGCGCCCCCGTTCCGTCGGGGCGTCACCGAGGTCGTCGAGGGCGACGCCGACCTCTGGTCACGCAGTGGGCTCTCGGCCCACGTCGAGATGGCGGCACCGGACGCGGGCATCATCGCCCCGCCGACCCTGGTGAACAACGTGGAGACACTGGCGAACGTCCCGGCGGTAGTCGCCCGTGGTGCGGCGTGGTTCCGGAGCGAGGGCACCGACGAGTCACCGGGGACCATCGTGTGCACGGTCACGGGATCCACGGTGCGAGCGGGAGTCGGCGAAATCGCCATGGGCACGCCGCTGCGCGACGTGATCGAGCTCGTCGGTGGGGGCGTTCGGCCCGGCCACCGCGTGAAGGCGGTCGCCACCGGTGTCTCCAACGCCGTGTTGTCCGAAGAGCAGATCGACACGCCGGTCAGCTACGAAGCGATGGCCGCGATCGGGAGCGGCCTCGGATCGGCTGGGTTCGTCGTCTTCGACGACGAGGTCGACATGGTCGCGGTCGCAGCGGGCGCGTCGCGCTTCCTCGCCGTCGAGTCGTGCGGTCAGTGCCGGCCGTGCAAGCAGGACGGGCTCGCCATCGCCGACCTGCTGGCGGGCATCTGCCGGTCCGAGGCCGGCGAGCACGACCTCGACCTCGTGCACGAGCGACTGCAGTTCGTCGCTGACGGCGCGCGGTGCTTCCTCGCCTACCAGCAGCAGAACGTGATCGGGAGCATCCTCGATCGCTTCGGCACCGAGGTCGAGGCCCACGTGTCGGGTGGAGCGGCGCCGGTCGAACCCGCGCTCGTCAGCGAGCTCGTCGACGTGGAGGGCGACGTGGCCGTGCTCAACGAGGACCACGTCCGGAAGCAGCCCGACTGGACCTACGACGAGGAGTACTCGGGCCAGGCCCCCGCCGACCGCGACGCCGAGCACCGCGCCGCGTCGTAACGAGCCTCCTAGTTCCGGAAGCGCTCGCGGTACTTGTCGTCGAGCTCGTAGACGACGCCGCCGGCGAGCATTGCGTCGATGTCACCGTTGCGGTAACCGGCCTCCCGCAGGATCTCCCGCGAGTGCTGACCAACCAGCGGAGGAGGTCTCGTGATGCTGCCGCGCGTGTCCGAGAACGTGATGAGGTTGCCGAACTGCCGCATCGCGCCGAGCAGCGGGTGCTCGTAGTCGGCGACGAGGCCGAGGCGCACGTTGTCGTCGTCGTGCAGCGTGGACCGCCCGTCGACGGTGTCGACGGGAAGCTCGTTCGGGACGCGGGCGTCGTCGAGCAGGCGGGTCCACGCCCGGGCCGTACGCGTGAGGAACCGGGGTGCCAGCTCGGCCTCGAGCGTGGTCCGGTGACGGCGGCGGGCGTCGTAGGTCGCGAAGCGCTCGTCGTCGGCGAGCGCTTCGGCGCCCAGCACCCGGGCGAGGGCGCGCCAGTGCTCGTGACGCTCGGCGGCGACGCAGATCCACGCATCGTCCTGCGTGCGGTAGAGCCGGTAGAGGGCGCTGGTGCCACAGAGATCGACGTCGAGCCGCGGGTGGTCCCACGGCTCGCCGGTGGAGTCCAACCACACGTCGGACGAGAAGATCACGCCGCCGTCGTGCAACGAGGTCCACAGCTCCTGGCCCTCGCCGGTGCGCTGACGGTGCACGAGCGCCAAGAGCACGCCGACGATCGAGAGCAACGCGTTGGACGCATCGCACATGCCGAATCGCAGGTACAGGGGCGTGTTGCCCTCTCGCGTCGCGCCCCCCTCGTACTCGAGCCCGGCCGAGGCCTGGTACAGCGGGTCGAGGCCGCCGAAGCGGCCCAGCGGGTCGGCGAGGCCGTAGGCGTAGGTGTTGCAGTAGATGACGTCGGGCCGCACGGCACGGCAGCCCGTGTAGTCGATCCCGAGCTTGGTGGCCACGCCCCGCGTCATGTTGTGG
>VAXF01000044.1 GCA_005888395.1 Actinomycetota bacterium
AAGCGCGCCGATCGCGTCGACGACCCACGGGCCACGACCTGGCCCGTGCTGGCCGTGCTCGTCGTTGTGGCCCTGTTGATCCTGCGCCAACCCGACATGGGCACTGCGCTCGTCATCGGGTGCATGGTGATGATCCAGCTCTTCGTCGCCGGGACTCCCGTCGTCACCATGGGCAAGCTGCTGTTGTCGTCGGCCGGGCTGGCGCTCGTGGCCGGCATGGCCGAGCCCTACCGACGTGACCGGCTGCTGGCGTTCCTCCATCCGTGGAAGGACCCGGGCAATACCGGCTACCAGAGCATCCAGGGTCTCGTGGGTCTGGCCACGGGCGGCGGTGGGGCTTTCTGCCGAACGCCCACACTGACTTCATCTTCGCCATCATCGGCGAGGAGCTCGGCCTCGTCGGCAGCCTCGCCGTCGTCGCGCTGTTCGTCGTGTTCGCCATCCTCGGCGTCCGGGCCGCGGCGCGCGCCCCCGACCGGTTCGGCATGCTGCTCGCGTCGGGCATCACGGCATGGATCGTTGTGCAGGCGTTCGTCAACATCGGCGCGGTGGCGGGTGTGCTGCCCATCACCGGCGTGCCGTTGCCGTTCGTGTCGTTCGGCGGGTCGTCGTTGGTCGTGCTCATGTTCGGGGCGGGGATCCTCCTCAACGTCGCCAAGCAAGGCCGGCCCGTGGAGGCCGGCCGGCGACGCAGCCGGCCCGTGGAGGCCGGCCGGCGACGCAGCCGCCCCGTCGCGCGCGCCCGGTGACGTGCGACCGTTCGCCGTCATCGCGGGCGGGGGCACCGCCGGCCACCTGACTCCGGCGCTCGCTGTCGGCCGCGCGCTGGTCGAGCGGGGGCACCCGGTCTCGTCGGTGCACTACGTGGGCAGCCACCGCGGTCTCGAGAGCCGGCTCGTGCCCGACGCGGGGTTCCCGATCACCCTCTTGCCCGGTCGGGGGATCGAACGCCGGCTGGCGTGGGCGAACGTGGCCGCGGTCGCGGGCCTCGCCGTGGCTTTCGTACGGTCGGTCTGGTTGCTGGCGCGCCACCGTCCCGCGGTCGTGCTGTCGGTCGGCGGCTACGCGAGCGCGCCGTGTGCCGTCGCCGCGGTGGTGCTGCGGGTGCCGCTCGTCCTGGCCGAGCAGAACGCCGTGCCGGGAGCTGCGCTGCGGCTGGTCGCCCGCTTCGCCCGCGCCAGCGCGGTGTCGTTCGACGGCACGCCGTTGCCGCATGCGGTCGTCACCGGGAACCCGGTGAGAGCCGAGGTCCTCGCCGTCGAGCGGGCGCGTGACCGCGAGCGGGCGCGTGACGCACTGGGGCTGCCGCCGGACCGGTCGGTGCTTCTCTGTTTCGGCGGCTCGCTCGGCGCCCGACGCATCAACTTGGCGGTGGTCGACGCGATACGAATCTGGGCGACCCGCACCGACTTGGCCGTGCGCCACGTGGTCGGGGCTCGCGACTGGGATCTCGTGACGGCCGACCGGCCTGCCCTCCCGTCGGGCGGGCTCGTGTGGCAGCCGGTGCGCTACGAGGAGCGCATGCACCTGGCCATGGCCGCCGCCGATCTCGCGGTCTGCCGCGCCGGCGCCTCGACCGTCGCCGAGCTGGCGGTCGTGGGGCTTCCTGCAGTTCTCGTGCCGCTGCCGCACGCGCCGGGCGACCACCAGACCGCCAACGCGCGCGCCCTGGAGCGCGCCGGCGCTGCCGTCGTCGTGGCCGACCACGAGCTCGACGGCGCCCGGCTCGCCGCGACGGTCGACGACCTGCTCGGAGACAGGACGCGGCTCGAGCGCATGGCCAAGGCGGCGCTCGCCGTCGCTCGCCGCGACGCCGCGGAGCGAGTGGCCGACCTGCTCGAGGAACATGCGAGCTCGCGGCGGGGGGTCGAATGAGCGAGCTGCAAGCGAGCGAATCAGGCAACAGAGCGCCCCGCTCGGCGGGGCCGCCGCCGAAGGCGGCGACCCGATGAGCGAGCTCGACCTGGCGAGCCCGAAGCGGATCCATGTGGTCGGCGTGGGAGGTGCGGGGATGAGCGCGATCGCCACCGTGCTGGCGCGGATGGGTCACGTGGTGTCGGGGAGCGACCTCAAGGCGTCGGCGGGACTCGAGCGCCTGCGGGCGCTGGGTGTGGACGTGACGGTCGGCCACGACGCCGCCAACGTGGGCGACGTCGACGCCGTGACGACGTCGACAGCGGTCGCGTCGACGAACCCAGAGCTGGAGGGGGCGCGCGAACGAGGGATACCGGTGCTGCGCAGGGCCGAGACGCTCGCAGCGATCGCAGCCACCCGCCGCACGATCGCGGTCGCCGGCACGCACGGGAAGACGACGACGTCCTCGATGCTCGCCCTCGTGCTCGCCGAAGCCGGGATGCGTCCCTCGTTCATCATCGGCGGCGAGCTCAACGAGATCGGCTCGGGCGCGGCGTGGGACGACGGCGACTGGTTCGTCGTCGAGGCCGACGAGAGCGATGGCACCTTCCTCGAGCTCGGGGCCGAGGTCGTCCTGGTCAACAACGTCGAGCCCGACCACCTCGAGCACTACGGAGGCTTCGAGGGCTTGGTGGCGGCCTTCGAGCGCTTCCTCGCCGAGGCGCCCGGGCCGCGCGTGGTGTGCGCCGACGACCCGATCGCCTCCCGGCTGGGGCGCATCCATGACGCGATCTCGTTCGGGCAGGAGCCCGAGGCCGACTATCGGGTGCAGGTGGCCGAGACGGGCAGGCACGGCACCCGCTTCACGTTGAGCCGCGAGGGCCGGCTGCTCGGGGAGGTGGCGCTTCCGGTGCCCGGCCTCCACAACGCCCTGAACGCGGCCGGCGCCCTCGTTACCGCCATGACCGTCGGCGCGCCGTTCGAAGCAGGCGCCGCCGCCCTGGGCCGCTACGCAGGGGTCGCCCGTCGCTTCCAGTTTCGTGGCGAACGCGGGGGCGTCACCTTCGTCGACGAGTACTCGCATCTGCCGAGCGAGGTGCGGGCGGCGCTGGCGACGGCCCGCGACGGGGGCTGGGACCGGGTGGTGTCCGTCTTCCAGCCGCACCGCTACAGCCGCACAGCGGCGCTGTGGCCCGACTTCGCCGACGCCTTCGTCGACGCGGACGTCCTGATCGTCACCGACGTGTTCCCCGCCGGCGAGGCACCGCGGCCCGGCGTGACCGGACGGCTGATCGTGCGGGCGGTGCTCGATGCCCATCCCTCGGCGCGGGTCGCGTACCTGCCGCGGCGCCACGAGCAGGTTGCCTACCTCGAGCGGCTCCTGCGGCCCGGCGACGTCTGCCTCACTCTGGGCGCGGGTGACCTGACGTCGCTCCCCGCCGATCTTTTGCACGACCTCGCCTCATGAGCGCTCACGGGTCCTGTCAGGCGGGGCTCCTTCTCGCGCGGCTCCGCTGCCGCTCCGCCGGCGGGCCCCACCCCTTCCTGCCACCCGTTCGCGTGCCGGAAAGCGGAATCGGCCTCCGGCCGATGCTCATCCGATGAGGGACGCCGCGGCGATCCTTCGGGAGCGGGCACGAAGCGGCGTCGCGCTCGGGCTGTTCACGACCTACCGCGTCGGTGGCCCGGCCGACCTGTTCCTCGAGATCGACGGGCCGGCCGACCTCGACCTGGCATGCCGGGCGGTGGCGGCTACGGGAGTGCCGGTGCTCGTCATCGGCAGGGGATCGAATCTGTTGATCGCCGACGCGGGTTTCCGCGGGCTGGCGGTCAAGCTCGGCGACGCGTTTGCAGCGGTCGACGTGATCGGCACCGACGTCCGCGCCGGGGGCGCGGCGGCGCTCCCCGTCCTCGCCCGCCGCACGGCGGCCGGCGCCCTGACGGGCCTCGAGTGGGCGGTGGGCGTCCCGGGGTCCGTCGGCGGCGCGGTCCGGATGAACGCGGGCGGCCACGGGTCCGAGACGAGGGACACCCTGCGGCGTGTGGGCCTGGTCGACCTCGGCAGGGGGGCCGAGACCGAGATCGCCGGCGCCGAACTGGTCCTCGGTTACCGGCGGTCCTCGGTCACGCCCGACCAGGTGGTGCTGTGGGCCGAGTTCGGCCTGCGTGAGGGCGACCGGGAGGCGTCGGAGGCCGAGGTCGCCGGCATCGTGCGCTGGCGCCGGGAGCACCAGCCGGGCGGTGCCAACGCCGGGTCGGTGTTCACCAACCCGTCCGGCGACTCGGCCGGCCGGCTGATCGACGCGGCGGGCCTGAAGGGCCACCGCGTGGGGTCCGCGGTCGTCTCGCCGAAGCATGCGAACTTCTTCCAGGCGGACGAGGACGGGTCGGCCGACGACGTGCGAGCGCTGATAGACGAGGTGCGACGGCTGGTGGAGGAGCGGATGGGCGTGCTGCTCGAGCCCGAGCTGCGCATGATCGGGTTCACGCGATGAAGACGGATACGCGCAGCTCGGGCATGGACCCGCGGATCCGAGACCGCCGTGTGGCCGTGAAGCGCGACGAGGGGCGCCGCCGGCTCCGGCTGGTCCTCGCCGCTCTCACGGTCGTCGCGCTCCTGTCGCTCGGATGGATGCTGCTCCATTCGCCGGCCTTCGACGTCGACCGCGTGCGCGTCACCGGCAACGTGCACGCGCGCGTCGTCGACGTGGTGAGCGCGTCGAGGCTGCGGCGGGGCGAGCCGATGATCGACGTGCGCGAGGGGGTGGTGGCCCGGCGCGTCCGCCGTCTGCCCTGGGTCGGGAGCGCGCGCGTCACCCGCCGATGGCCGGGCACGGTCGTCATCGACGTCCGGGAGCGCCGGCCGGCGGCCGTGGCGCGCGCCCGAGCGGGAGGCTGGATGCTCGTCGATGCCACCGGACGGCTGCTGGCGCCCGCGCCGCTGCCTCCGCCCGAGCTCGAGGCGCTCGAGGGAACCCCGCCCGCGGGCGTGGCCGGCGAGCAGCTGGCGCCGGCCGCGCGGGCCGCGCTGCGCGTCGCCTCACTCCTGCCGCGCTCGCGAGTGGCCGTGATCCGCGTGGTCGCGCTGCTGCCGGACGGCACGTTGGAGCTGCGGCTCTCGGCCGGCGGGGTCGTGAGGTTCGGGCCTGCGGACCACGCGCAGGAGAAGCTGACCGCGGCGCTGACGGTGATCGACCATGTCGGCGCGGGCGCGGTGGGCGTGCTCGACGTGCGCGTTCCCGAAAGTCCGGTCTTGACGCGTCGCTGACCCTCCCGGTACCGTCAGCCGGAACGAGAGGTTGACATAACGCTCAACGTGAAGTTGAGGTTTGGGGTTGCCCCGGACCCCCGGCTCTCGGTGGAGGAGACATGATCGGCGCACCGCAGAACTACCTGGCCGTGATCAAGGTCGTGGGCATCGGCGGCGGCGGCGTCAACGCCGTGAACCGGATGATCGACGCCGGCCTCAAGGGCGTGGAGTTCATCGCCGTCAACACCGACGCGCAGGCGCTGCTGATGAGCGACGCCGACGTCAAACTCGACATCGGCCGCGAGCTCACGCGTGGGCTCGGTGCGGGCAGCGACCCCGAGGTCGGCCGGCAGGCGGCCGACGAGCATCGCGACGAGATCGAAGAGGTGCTCAAGGGATCCGACATGGTGTTCGTCACCGCGGGCAAGGGCGGCGGCACCGGCACGGGTGGCGCACCGATCGTGGCCGAGATCGCCAAGTCGCTCGGCGCGCTCACCATTGGCGTCGTCACGCGTCCGTTCTCCTTCGAGGGCCGGCGCCGTTCGGTGCAGGCCGAAGCGGGCATCCAGAAGCTCAAGGAGAAGTGCGACACCCTCATCATCATCCCCAACGACCGGCTGCTCTCGGTCTCCAACGACAAGACGTCGGTTCTCAACGCGTTCAAGATGGCCGACGAGGTCCTGCTGCAGGGCGTGCAGGGCATCACCGACCTGATCACCACGCCCGGGCTGATCAACACCGACTTCGCCGACGTGCGCATGATCATGACCAACGCCGGGTCGGCGCTCATGGGCATCGGGTACGCGTCGGGAGAGGGTCGGGCCGTCAACGCGGCACGAGCGGCCATCTCGAGCCCGCTGCTCGAGGCGTCCATCGAGGGAGCGCGCGGCATCCTCCTCAACATCTCGGGCGGCAGCGACCTCGGCCTGTTCGAGGTCAACGAGGCGGCCGAGATCATCCATGGCACCGCTCACCCGGATGCCAACATCATCTTCGGCGCGGTCATCGACGACACGATGGGTGACGAGGTACGCGTCACGGTGATCGCCGCCGGCTTCGACCGGTGGGACGAGGGGAAGGGCCGGCGGGAGGGCGCCGCTCCGAGCAGCCTCGGCCTCGACCGCGACGAGCGACTGTCGTCGGCGGGTGCCGACCTCGACCTGGGCGACGACGAGTTCGACGTCCCGTCGTTCCTGAAGTAGGCGTCGTCTCCCAGGTGCGCCTGGGAACCGCCCACATCCGCTTCACCGGCCGGGCCGAGGGTGACCTCGGCCGGGGCGACGCCGCCGGTGCCGAGGTGCCGGCGGACGTCGAGCGCCGGAGGCGGGTCGTCTGTCCGCTGCCCTGGACGTGGCTCCACCAGGTCCACAGCGCGCGTGTCGTACGGGTCACCCAGGGAGGTGAGCACGCCGGGGCCGAGGCGGATGCGGCCGTGACGACCGAGCCCGGCGCGGCGCTCGCCGTTCTCACGGCCGACTGTGCGCCGGTCGCACTCTTCGGCGCCGGCGCCGTCGGCGTGGTCCACGCCGGCTGGCGCGGCCTCGTCGCGGGCGTGGTCGAACGGGCGGCCGAGGAGCTGCGCGCCCTCGGCGCCGTCGATCTCGTAGCCGTCCTGGGCCCGTGCATCCACGCGGAGTGCTACGAGTTCGGCCCCGCCGACCTCGAGCGAGTCGCCCAACGGTTCGGTCCGGTGGTCCGCGCCACCACCGCCGGTGGGACGCCGGCGCTCGACCTCCCCGCCACTGTGCGCGCCGCGCTCGACGTCGCCGGCGTCGCGCTGGTTGCTGCTCCGCAGATCATTGGTTGCATCGCGCCCGCGGCGAGCGCGAGCGACAGGCGCTGGTCGCGTGGCTGTAGCCGACGTCGCCGCGAATCTCGCGGTGGTGCGCGAGCGGATCGCACGTGCCGGCGGAGATGTCGGACGCATCACCGTCGTTGCGGTGACGAAGGGCTTCGGGCCCGAAGCGGTGCGCGACGCGCTCGCGGCCGGCCTCGTCGACGTGGGCGAGAACTACGCGCAGCAGTTGCGGGCCAAGGCGACGGCGATCGCTGAGGCCCGCCCGTGGGGGCGGGTCGGGGAGGACGAGGCGGACGTGCGGTGGCACCTGTTGGGGCGCGTGCAGCGCAACAAGGTGCGGAGCGTCGCGCCGCTGGTGCACTTGTGGCAGGGCGTCGACCGGCCCGCGGCCGGGAGCGAGATCGCGGGGCGTTCGCCTGGGGCACACGTGCTCGTGCAGGTGAACCTCACCGGGGAGCCGCAGAAGGCCGGCTGCCGGTTCGAGGAGGCGCCGGGTGTCGCCGAGGAGCTGCGCGACTCAGGGCTCGACGTGCGCGGTCTCATGGGGATCGGGCCCGCGGGTCCTCCCGAGGATGCCCGCGGCGGGTTCCGGCGGCTGCGGGAGCTGGCCGACCGGCTCGGGCTGGGCGAGGTGTCGATGGGCATGAGTGACGACCTCGAGGTGGCTGTGCAGGAGGGGAGCACCATGGTGCGCATCGGCCGCGCGCTCTTCGGTCCACGACCTGACCCCGCCCGAGTGCAAGGATTACAGTGACGTGTGCACGTCCGGCGTTCGCGTGAAGGCGATCGCTGTCGGGTTCGAGGGGTCGAAGACGGCTCGGGAGTGACGGCATGGCATCCATGTGGCGACGGGCGATGGTGTACCTCGGCCTCGTCGACGACGAGGAGTACGAGGAGTACGACGGCATGGGCGACGAGTCGATGCCGTCTGGGTACGCCCGCCGCGGTGGCGCGCCATCGGGTTTCGAGCCCGAGGCGACATCGGGCGGCGTCCGCACGATCCCTCGTGAGCCCGAGCCGGGCGTCACACTGCAGCCCCGCCCGGCGGTGGTGCGGCCGATCACGCCGGTACAGAGCGCACGCGTGCACGTCGTGGCTCCCGTCAGCTTCAACGACGCCCAGGAGATCGGCGACAAGCTGAAGGTGTCGCAGCCCGTGATCGTCAACCTTCAGAACGTCGACCGCGATCTCGCCCGCCGGATCATCGACTTCTCGAGCGGGCTCGCCTACGGGCTCGGCGGCCAGATGGACCGCGTCGCCGACCAGGTCTTCCTCTTGACGCCGTCCAACGTCGAAGTGTCGGCGGAGGAGAAGCGGCGGCTCCAAGAGCGCGGCCTGTATCGCGCCTGAGGCGTGGCCCTCGTCCGAGATCTTCTCAACCTGTACTTGATCGTGGTTTTCGGCAGGGTCGTGCTGAGTTGGTTCCCGATCTCGCCCGGCTCGGCGATGGCGGGTGTCTACGGCTTCCTGTACCAGATCACCGAGCCGGTGCTCGGGCCGATACGCAGGATCCTGCCGCCGCTGGGCGGGTTCGACCTCTCGCCCCTTGTCCTCATCATCCTGATCCAGGTGGTTTCCAGCTCGCTCGGCCGCTGACATCCGCTTCTCGACGCACTCGCGTCGCTAGCATCGCTTCGTGATGGACGTCTCTCCTCAGTACGTGCGCGAGGTCGTGTTCGAGGAACAGTGGCGTGGTTACAAGCAGTCGCAGGTCGACGAGTTCCTCGACCGCGTGGCCGAGGGCATCGAGCAGCTCCACCAGCGGTTGCGCGAGGCCACCGAGCGGGCGGTCCGTGCCGAGCAGCGGGTCGCCGAGCATGACGAGGCAGGCGAGGCGGCGCGGCAGTCGCTCGCGACCGCCGAGCAGGCGGCGCGCGCGATGGCCGAGGTGGCGGCGGAGGCCGAGAAGGTCGCCGAGGCACAGCGACGGTTGCAGGAGGGCTTCGGCGATCTGGAGGTGGCGCGGGACCGGCTCCAGCAACAGATCGCGACGGTGGACGCGAGCGCGGCATCGACTGCGGGCACCGTCGGTTCGAGGGTCGAGACGGGGTCCCCGGCGCAGGTGCGGCGGCGACGCCTCTGACGTTCGAGGTGGTGGACGCGCCGCTCCTTCGGCATAGGATGCGCGGTCCCCAATCGCAGACAGGGAGGATGACCCGGTGGTCCTGCTGAGCTTCCTGCTCGTGCTTGCTGCCGCAGTGACCCTCGTCATCGGGCTCCTGAACTCCGGGCTCGGTCTCATCTACGTCTCCATCGCGTGCAGCCTCGGCGCGGGAGTCGTGCTCGCCCTCGCGGTGCTCCGGGCCCGTCCCCAGCCCGTGGTCGCGACGGCTGGCGGTCCCGCGCCCGAGCCGATGCGCGCCCCCGAGCCGGCGCGCGCCAGCGCCGGAGGAATGGCGCGCAGCGGGGTAGCGGTGCTCGAGCGCGAGGAGCCGACCACCGCTGTCGATGCGCTCGAGGACGAGTCGTTCGACGACGACGAGGCCGAGAGCGACGACGAGGGCGACGGCGGCGAGTGGGGAGTCGACGACGAGTGGGGCGGCGAGGGTGAGCTCATCTTCCCGATCGCCGACTACGACGAGCTCACCGCGTCGGAGATCTCACCGCTGCTCCCCGAGCTCGACCCCGACGAGCTCGAGTTGGTGCGCGAGCGCGAGCTCGAGGGCAGATCACGCGCCGCCATCCTGAACCGCATCGACCAGTTGCTCGGTGAGCTCGCGCCGCCGAAGCGCGCTCCCGCGAAGAAGGCAACTGGCGCCAAGAAGACCGCGGCCAAGAAGACCGCGGCGAAGAAGGCCGCGGCGAAGAAGGCCGCGCCGGCCAAGAAGGCGGCTCCCGCGCAGAAGACCGCGGCCAAGAAGGCGGCTCCCGCGCAGAAGACCGCGGCCAAGAAGGCGGCTCCTGCCAAGAAGGCGGCTCCTGCCAAGAAGGCGGCTCCCGCGCGGAAGACCGCGGCCAAGAAGGCGGACGCCAAGAAGGCTGACGCCAAGAAGGCGGACGCCAAGAAGGCGGCGCCGGCGAAGGCCGCCGGCAAGACGGCGAAGAAGCGCTAGCGCCCTTCTGACGACAGCTCGAGGGCGACGGCCACCGATTCGCCGTCGACGTCGAGCCGGTGGTCGCCACCGGCCCCGCGGTCGAGGGCCACCGCCAGGACCTCACTCGCGATCCAGTCGCCGTGTGCGGCGTTGAGACCCCGCACGAGCTCGCGGGCGACGCCTTCGAGGCGAAGGTCCTCGTCGAGGTCGAGGTCGAGGGCGACGGCCCACGATCCCTCGTGGGTGATCGCGAAGTCCTCGTGCTGGTGGGCGCGCACCTCGACGTCGTCGGGGCCGAGCCGCTCGCCGGCGACCTCCACGTGGCCGTGCTCGGTCAAGGCCCTTCTGACGGCCGACCCGTCGGCCTCCGCCAGCGCCTGCTTCACCTCGTCGACCCGACGTCCGAGGCGGGGGCCGAGAGTGCGGAAGTTGGGGACGACCGTCCACGTCAGCAGGCCGGCGAGGCTCTCGACGTCCTCGAGCTCCTTCACGTTGAGCTCGTCTGCCACCTCGCGACGTATCGCATCGGAGAGCTCGACGCCCGGGTGCAGCAGCAATGCCCGCCGCAACGGCTGGCGCACCCTCACCTTCGCGTCGGTGCGGGCCGCGCGCCCGAGGGCAACGAGGCGGCGGGCCGCGTCGACTTCGGCCGCGAGCGCGGGGTCGCGGCGGCCGGTCGAGAGGGGCCAGTCGCACAGGTGCACCGACGCGTCGCCCGTGAGCCGGGAGTGGATGTCGTCCGCGAGGAACGGGCAGAACGGTGCCAGCAGGCGGGCCGTGGCGACCAACGCGTGGTGCAGCACGGCGTAGACGGACTGATCGCTCGCCTGCCAGAACCGGCGCCTCGACCGGCGCACGTACCAGTTCGACAGGTCGTCGACGAACGTGGCGAGTCGTGTGGCAGCCGTCAACGCGTCGAAGTCGTCGAGCCCGGCGCCGACGACGGCGATGGTGTCGTCGAGCTCGCCGAGGAGCCAGCGGTCGAGGACGTGGGTGGCTTCCACCTCGGTCGAGATCTCGTCGGTCGGCGGCGACCAACCGTCCGCGTCGGCGTAGGTCGCGAAGAACGCCAGAACGTTCCAGAGTGTGAGCAGCGTCTTGCGCGTCGCCTCGCGGATGCCATCCTCGGACACACGCCGGCTCGTCCACGGGGAGCCGGCCGAGAAGAAGTACCAACGCAACGCGTCGGACCCGTGCTCGCCGAAGATCTGCCAGGGGTCGATGACGTTTCCCGTCGACTTCGACATCTTCTTGCCGGCGGCGTCGACGACAAGGTCGAGGCACACGACGTTGCGGTACGGCGTCTCGCCGAACACGAGCGTGTTGACGGCGAGCAGCGAGTAGAACCACCCCCTCGTTTGGTCGATCGCCTCGCAGATGAAGTCGGCGGGGAAGGCCGACTCGAACGCGGTGCGGTCGCCGAACGGGTGATGGTGCTGGGCCGACGGCATCGACCCCGAGTCGAACCACGCGTCGAGCACCGGGAGCTGGCGCCGGGTGGTGCCGCCGCACCGCGGGCACGGGAACGTGACCTCGTCGACGAACGGGCGGTGAAGGTCGAGGTCGGACAGGTCGGCCTCCGCCAGCGACGAGAGCTCGGCCACCGAGCCCACGCACGTGTCGTGGCCGTCGGCGCAGCGCCATACCGGCAGCGGTGTGCCCCAGTAGCGATCGCGTGACAGGGCCCAGTCGACGTTGTTCTCGAGCCAGTCGCCGAAGCGGCCGTATTTGATGTGCTCGGGATGCCAGCCGATGCGCTCGTTCTGCGCGAGGAGGTCTGCCTTGCGCTCGGACGTGCGGATGAACCACGAGGTCTTCGCCCAGTAGATGAGGGGCGTGTCGCACCGCCAGCAGTGCGGGTAGGCGTGGGTGTAGGGCTCTTCGCGGACGAGCACGCCGCGGGCGTCGAGGTCGTCGACGATGTCGCGGTCGGCGTCCTTCACGAACCGTCCCTGCCAGGGCGCCACGTGGTGGTCGAAGGCGCCGTCGCCGTCGACCGGGTTGAGCACCGGAAGCCCTTCGGCCCGGGCGACCTCCATGTCGTCGGCGCCGAACGCCGGCGCCAGGTGGACCAGCCCGGTGCCCTCGTCGGTGCTCACGAAGTCGGCGGCGACGACCCGCTGCGCGTCATCGGCGATGGGGAGGAAGTCGAACGGCCGCTGGTAGCGCCAACCGAGCAGGTCGCGTCCGGTGAACCGGGCGACGACGTCGGCGTCGTCGGGCGCGAGCGCGGCGGCCACGATCAGGTCGCGCCCGCCTTCGGGGTCGCGCACTTCGACGTACTCGATGTCGGGCCCGGCGGCGACGGCGACGTTGGAGATCAGCGTCCAGGGCGTCGTCGTCCACACGAGGAGGTCGGCATCGCGGTCACGGAGCGGGAAGCGCACGTACACGGAGGGATCGGTGATGTCGTGGTAGGCGCCGGGCTGTCCGAGCTCGTGCGACGAGAGGGCGGTGCCGCAGCGCGCGCAGTAGGGCGTGACCCTGTGGCCCTCGTACAGCAGTCCCTGGTCCCACAGCTGGCGCAGCAACCACCAGACCGACTCGATGTAGTCGTTCGAGAGTGTCCAGTAGGCATCGCGCGTGTCGATGCCGACGGCGGCGCGTTCCGTGACTGCGGCGAAGTCCTCGACGTAACGCTGGACCGACTCCCGGCAGCGGCGGTTGAAGTTCTCGACGCCGTAGGCCTCGATCTCGTGCTTCGACCGGATGCCGAGCTCCTTCTCCACCTCGATCTCGACGGGGAGCCCGTGGCAGTCCCAGCCGCCCTTCCTCGGGACGTCGTGCCCGCGCATCGTCTGGAACCGGATGAACAGGTCCTTGAACACCCGGGCCCACACATGGTGGAGGCCCGGCTGCCCGTTCGCCGTGGGGGGACCCTCGTAGAAGATCCAGGGCTCGGCACCCTTCCGGAGCCGCCGCACCTGGCCGAAGAGATCGGTTTCGCGCCATCGCTCCAGCGCGTCACGTTCCAGCGCGACGAGGTCGAGGGGTGCGACGGGGCCGAGGGGCACGAGACGTAGAGTACGCGGCAGTGGTCGATGACCTGTTCGACATAAGCGCGCGCGACGCAGGCGAGGAGGGCACCGCGACGATCGTGTTGCGCGTGCACGCGCAGCCTGGTGCGGGACGCACGGCGGTGGTCGGCAGGCACGGTGACTCGCTGAAGGTGAGGGTGGCCGCGCCGCCGCAGGGTGGCCGCGCCAACGAGGCGCTCACGCGACTGCTGGCCGAGACGTTCGGGCTGCGCAACGACCAGGTCTCCCTCAGCGGCGGCGCGTCGAGCCGGCTCAAGCGCTTTCAGCTCGCAGGAGTCGACCTCGACGACTTCCGCCGCCTGCTGGAGCGTTCGCTCGAGCCGGGTGGGGCGGGCGCGGGTCCCCAAGCGCGCCTCAGCCCGCACTGATCCGTCCCGGAGCGGGTGTAAAGTCCGCCACCCCTTGCGGCCCCAGGAGGCCGAGACGATGGCGAGTGCGGCGAAGCCCCGGGCCGCCGGCAAGTCGCCGGTGGCCAAGAAGAAGCAGGTCACGGTCAAGAAGGCCGCGGCCGCGAAGAGGCGGCCCGCGCCCGTGAAGAAGGCGGTAGCGCCCGCCAAGAAGGCGGTAGCGCCCGCCAAGAAGGCGGCCTCGAGAAAGGCCGCGGCGAAGAAACCCCTTGCCAAGGGCCCGGTGCCGTCGAAGTCGAAACGACCGGCTGCTCCGGCCAAGAAGGCGACGGCGAAGGCGACGCCGAAAGCCCGGAAGACGGTGGTGCCCAAGAAGGTCGCGCCGCCCAAGAAGGTCGCGCCGCCCAAGAAGGTCGCGCCGCCCAAGAAGGTCGCGCCGCCGAAGAAGGTCGCGCCGCCGAAGAAGGCCGTCCCCGCCGAGAAGAAGGTCGCGCCGCCCAAGAAGGTCGCGCCGCCGAAGAAGGCCGTCCCCGCAACGCGTCCGGCCCCACCGCCCGCGCCGCCGCCGGTCAAGAAGCCGGTCAAGTCGCCCTACGACAAGAAGTTCCTCGATGAGCAGCGAGACCTCTTGAACCAGGAGCGCGAGGTCTACGTCCGTCAGGCCGAGGCATTGCGGGCCGAAGCCGACCAGCTCGCCGAAGAGATGGAGCCGGGCGACATCCAGTTCGACGAGGAGTCGGGTGAAGGCGGCACGATCAACATCGAGCGCGAGCGCGACCTCGCCCTCAGCGCCCAGGCGCGTGCCGCCGTCGACGACATCGACCGGGCGCTGGAGAAGATCGCCGACAACACCTACGGCATCTGCGAGCGCTGCGGGCAGCCGATCGCCCGCGCCCGCCTGAAGGCGCTCCCGCAGGCGGCGCTGTGCGTCGCGTGCAAGAGCGGCGGACTGCTCGGACGCTGACTCTCCGCGGCGCGGCCCGCGCCAGGCTTGTTCTCGCCGGGGTCGCGGCGATCGTGCTCGTCGCCGACCAGGCGACGAAGACCTGGGCCGTGCACCGGTTGCGGCGTGGCCCGATCCATATCGTCGGGCCTGTCGACCTCCGCCTCACGTACAACACGGGAGGAGCCTTCGGTCTGGGCGGTGGGCGGGCGCCGTTCTTCATGGCGGCCGCGGTCGTGCTCGTGGTGGTCCTGGTTCGCCTCGGTCGTGCCGACCGCGGCCTGCTTCCCGCGCTCGCGCTGGGGCTGCTCGTGGGCGGCGCGGCCGGCAACCTCGCCGATCGGATCTTCCGTCACGCCGCCGGCGGGGTGGTCGACTTCGTGCGTCTGGGATGGTGGCCGACGTTCAACGTGGCCGACGCGGCCATCACCTGCGGTGGCCTGTTGCTCGTCTTGACGGGCTGGCGTCGCGCGTGACACGGACCACCGAGACCGTCCCTGCGGGGCTCGACGGCGAGCGCATCGACCGGGTGGTCGCGCTCGTCACCGGCCTCCCGCGCACGGCAGCCGCCGACCTCGTCGCGTCGGGCGCCGTGGAGATCGGCGGCCGGCCGGTCACCACCCGTTCCCGGCGCGTGACGACGGGTGAGGTCATCGACGTCGACCTGCCCGCGCTCGCGGAGCCCGAGCCGTGCGAGCCCGATGCCGAGGTCGACATCGCAGTCGTGTTCGCCGACGAGCACGTCATCGTGTGCGACAAGCCCGCCGGGCTGGTGACGCATCCGGGAGCCGGCAACCGTCGCGGCACACTCGTGCAGGGCCTGCTCGCTCGCTTCCCCGACCTGGCCGCTGTGGGCGACCCCGCCCGCCCGGGCATCGTGCACCGCCTCGACAAGGGGACGTCCGGCCTCCTCGTGGTGGCCCGCACCCGGGCGGCATACGCGTCACTGACGCGACAGCTGGCATCGCGCACCGCAGTGCGCGAGTACCTCGCGCTCGCGTGGGGTCATCTCGACGCGTCGGCGGGCGTGATCGACGCGCCGGTCGGGCGGGCAGAGCGGCACCGCACGCGCATGGCCGTGTCGGCCCGCGGCAGGGTGGCCCGAACGAGGTACGAGGTGCGGACGCGGTTCTCGTCTCCCGTGGAGGTGACGCTTGTCTCGTGCCGGCTCGAGACCGGCAGGACCCACCAGATCCGGGTCCACCTCGCCGCCGTCGGCCATCCGGTCGTCGGCGACACCCGCTACGGCGGTGCGCGCCGGTCGCTCGCGCCGGGCCGGCCCTTCCTCCACGCGGAGCGACTTTCGTTCGACCACCCGGCGACGGGGGAGCGTCTGGTGTTCGAGTCGGCCCTGCCCGCCGAGCTGGCCGAGGTGCTGGCCGGGCTTACGTGAGCGCGGTGGCGGGGCGGAGGCCGCGGGCGCGCAGGACCATGTCCTCGAGCGTGAAGGAGTCGAGGTGGTCGCGCATGAGCTCGCCGACGTCGGACCACACCTGGAGGAGCACGCACTGGCCCTCGTGGTCGCATGCCCCGTTCTGGTGCGGCTCGCCGAAGTCCCCGACCGCGATCGGCCCCTCGACCGCGCTCACGATCTGTCCGAGGGTGATGTCGGCCGGGCTGGTGGCGAGCACGTAGCCGCCGCCGACCCCCCGCTTCGACCGGACGAGGCCGGCGCCCTTGAGGGCGAGCAGGATCTGCTCCAGGTAGGGCTGGGGCAGCCCGGTGCGCTGGGCGATGTCGCGTACCGACGTCGGCCCGGACTCGCGATGGAGCGCGAGAGACAACAGCGCCCGGCTGGCGTAGTCGCCCCGGGTCGAGACCTTCACGCGCCCATGGTACGGGACCCGGCCTCTGCTCCCGGCCCGACCTCCCGGGCCGGCCACGACCGGCCGCCTCGTAGGCTGCGGCGGCCGTGGAGATGGTGGTGCCCGACTACCGGGGCCCGTGCCTGAGCAACGTCGTGCCCGCCCTGCTGGCGCGCGACCACGGCCTCCCGGCATGGTTCCCGGCCGATGCCGGCGCGACCCAGGTCGTCCTCCTGGTGCTCGACGGGCTCGGCTGGGCGCAACTGCGCGAACGGGTCGCCTCGGCGCGGACGCTCGCCGGTATGACCGGTGGGCCGATCTCGTCGGTGGTCCCGTCGACGACCGCCGCCGCGCTCACGTCGATCGCGACCGGTGTCCCGCCGGCCCGCCACGGAGTGGTGGGCTACCGCGTCAAGGTCGGGCCGGGGCTGGTGATGAACGTGCTGCGCTGGGTCACCGCGCAGGGCGACGCACGTGTCGCGGTTCCCCCGGACGAGTTCCAGCCGATCGAGCCGTTTGCCGGCTCCCGCCCTGCCGTCGTCACGCGCGCCGAGTTCCGCGACGGGGGCTTCTCGATCGCGCACCTGCACGGCACCCGGCTGCACGGATGGCAGACGACGTCGACGCTCGTCACCAACGTGCGCGTCCTGCTCGAGGCCGGCGAGCGGTTCGTGTACGCGTACTACGACGGCATCGACAAGGTCGCTCACGCGTTCGGGCTGGGCGAGCACTACGAGGCCGAGGTCCGCGCGACCGACCGGCTCGTCGACGACCTGCTCGCCGTGCTCCCCTCTGACGCCGCGCTCGTGGTCACGTCCGATCACGGCCAGGTCGACGTGGGCCGCAACGTCGTCGGCCTGCACGACGACGTGATGGCGCGCACGACGCTTCTGTCGGGTGAGGGTCGCTTTCGCTGGCTCCACGCCCGAGCCGGGGCGGCCGACCGGCTCGCCGAGGTGACGCGCGAGCGCCACGGCCACCAGGCGTGGGTCAGGACGCGCGACGAGGCGGTCGCGGAGGGCTGGTTCGGTGGCGAGCTCTCGCGCGCCGCCGAGTCGCGGCTCGGCGACGTGGTGCTGGCCGCGTCCGAGCCCGTCGCCTTCCTCGACCCGGCCGACGTGGCCGAGGCGAGGATGATCAGTCGCCACGGCTCCCTCACACCCGCCGAGATGTGGGTGCCCCTTTTGGTGGCCCGCACTTGATCGCGCGAAGGTCGATCCGATGACCGATCAGGGCAACCCGGCCGAGCAGCTCGTCGTCGTCACGCAGCCCGGCCAGCCGGGCGAGCAGGCCGAGGTCGAGTCGCCGGCGAAGGTGCTGCGCATCGGCTCGATGACCAAGGAGCTGCTGGAGGAGGTGCGCCGCGCGCCGCTCGACGAGGCAGGCCGCATCCGCCTGCGCGAGATCTACGAGACCTCGGTGCGGGAGCTGGCCGACGTGCTGTCGGGCGACCTGCGAGACGAGCTCTCGCGCTTGAGCCTGTCGTTTGGCGAGGAGGCGCCGAGCGAGGCCGAGCTGCGGGTGGCCCAGGCGCAGCTCGTCGGCTGGCTCGAGGGCCTGTTCCACGGCATCCAGGCCACGATCTTCGCCCAGCAGATGGCCGCCCGGGCCCAGCTCGAGGAGCTCCAGCGCCGCGGCCTCCCCGCGCCGCGCGGCGACCAGCCACCCCCGGGCGGCACCTACCTCTAACGCCCTCCGCCACCCACCCGGCGGTGGTACCGTCGGGAACTACAGCGGTGTAACTCTTGTCCACAGGCCCCTGTGGACAATGTCGGAGGACCAGTGCCGGGTCGGGGCAGCGACAGCTTCAGCCACCTTCACCTCCACACTGAATTCTCGATGCTCGACGGCGCGGCACGCGTCGACGAGGTCGTCGCGGCGGCGGTGGCCGACGGGCAGCCGGCGATCGCGGTCACCGACCACGGGAACATGTACGGCGTCCTCGACTTCTACAAGGCCTGCCACGCGCAGGGCATCACGCCCATCGTCGGCATCGAGGCCTACATGGCGGGCGAGAGCCGCTTCGAGCGGCCGGTGCGCCGGGGCCGCATCGACGACACCGGCGGCGAGGGCGACAGCGGCGACAAGCTCTACTACCACCTGACGCTGCTGGCGGAGACGAATCAGGGCTACAAGAACCTGATGAAGCTCTCGTCCGATGCGTACCTCGAGGGCTATTTTTACAAGCCAAAAATCGACTGGGAGCTGCTCGAACGTCACCACGAGGGCATCGTCGCCACCACCGGGTGCCTCGGTGGCGTCGTGCAACAGGCACTGCTGCGGGGCGACGTCGAGCAGGCCACGCGACTCACGGCGCGGCTGCAGGACATCTTCGGGCGCGACAACCTCTTCGTCGAGCTGCAGGACCACGGCCTCGACCAGCAGCGCAAGGTCAATCCGCAGCTGATCGAGATCGCCGGCCGCTTGAGCGCGCCGCTCCTGGCCACCAACGACAGCCACTACACGCACCGCAAGGACGCGGTGGCGCACGACGCGCTGCTGTGCGTGCAGACCAACTCGATGATCGACGACCCGAAGCGGTTCAAGTTCGAGTCGCAGGAGCACTACCTGAAGTCGGCGGCCGAGATGCGGCTGCTGTTCGACGAGGTGCCCGAGGCGTGTGACAACACGCTCTGGATCGCCGAGCGCGCCCAGGTCGAGATCGAGTTCGGCAAGCCCGAGCTGCCGCACTTCCCGCTGCCGGCAGGATTCGACTCGCAGGACGCCTACCTCCGTCACCTCACCTACGAGGGCGCCCGGCGGCGGTACGGCGAGACGGTGCCGACGGCGGTCGCGGAGCGTCTCGACTACGAGCTGGGCGTCATTGCGGAGATGGGCTTCTCCGCGTACTTCCTCGTCGTCTGGGACCTCATCCGCCACGCGCGCGACAAGAGCATTCGGGTCGGGCCGGGACGCGGCTCGGCCGGCGGCTGCTGCGTCGCGTACTGCCTGCGCATCGTCGACATCGATCCCATCCGCTACGGGCTGCTGTTCGAGCGGTTCCTCAACCCGGGCCGCAAGCAGATGCCCGACATCGACATGGACTTCGACTCTCGCTACCGCGGCGAGATGATCCGGTACGCGACCGAGCGCTACGGCTGGGACCACGTCGCCCAGATCGTCACCTTCGCCACCATCAAGGGCCGGCAGGCGGTGCGGGACGCGGCGCGCGTCCTCGGCTACCCGCCCATGCTGGGTGACCGCATCTCCAAGGCCATGCCGCCCCTGGTGATGGGACGTGACACCCCGCTGTCGGCCTGCTTCGACGCCGAGCTCAGGCACGACGGCTACAAGGCCGCCGGTGAGCTGCGCGCCCTCTACGACAGCGACCCGGACGCCAAGAAGGTGATCGACGTCGCGCGCGGCCTCGAGGGCCTGCGCCGCCAGGACAGCATCCACGCCGCCGCGGTCGTCATCACGCGCGAGCCGCTCACCGAGTACCTCCCGATCCAGCGCAAGCCCGAGCCCGGCGGCGATCCCTCCGATGCGCCGATCGTCACGCAGTACGAGATGCACGGCGTCGAGGACCTCGGCCTGCTCAAGATGGACTTCCTCGGCCTCCGCAACCTCGACGTCATCGACATGACCCTCGACCTCATCGAGAGCTCGACCGGGGAGCGCGTCGACATCGACAACATCCCCCTCGACGACGAAGCCACCTTCTCGCTCCTGCGGCGGGGCGAGTCGGTGGGCGTGTTCCAGCTCGAGGGCGGCCAGATGCGCCAGCTCCTCCGCCAGATGCAGCCGACGCGCTTCGAGGAGATCGCCGCCATCATCGCCCTCTACCGGCCGGGGCCGATGGCGAACATCCCGCACTACGTCGCCCGCAAGCACGGCCGCGAAGAGATCGCCTACCTCCATCCCGACCTCGAGCCGATCCTCGGGCGCAGTTACGGCGTGCTCGTGTTCCAGGAGGCGGTCATCGAGATCGCCCACAAGATCGCCGGCTTCGACCTCCCACGAGCCGATGAGTTCCGCCGTGCCGTCGGCAAGAAGAAGCGCGAGGTCGTCGCCGCGCAGAAGGACGACTTCATCGCAGGCTGCGTCGCCAACGGCTACGAGAAGTCGTTGGCCCAGGACCTCTTCCGTCTGATCGAGCCGTTCGCCGACTACGGCTTCAACGCCAGCCACGCGTACGGCTACGGGCTCGTGGCGTACCAGACGGCGTGGCTCAAGGCCAACCACCCCGTCGAGTACCTCGCCGCGCTGCTGACCTCGACGAAGGGCGACAAGGACCGCACGGCGGTGTACCTCGCCGAGTGCCGCACGCTTGGCGTCGAGGTGCTCGTGCCCGACGTCAACCTCTCGGGCTCCGACTTCATCGCGCGCGAGCGGACCGTTCCTTTTGGGCTCTCGGGCATCCGCAACGTCGGCGAGGGCCTAGTCGCCCTGGTCCTCGAGGAGCGTGACCGCGGCGGGCCGTTCCTCGACTTCTACGACTTCTGCCGCCGCGTCGACCCGCCGGTGCTCAACAAGCGGGCGATCGAGTCGCTGATCAAGGCGGGCGCCTTCGACTCGGTGGGACATCCTCGCAAGGGCCTGTGCCTGGTCTTCGAGCAGATCGTCGACCGCGTCCTCGCCCGCCGGCGCGAGGCCGAGGCGGGGGTGATGTCGCTGTTCGGCGACGGGGCCGACGACGCGACCGCCGGCGAGGCGGGCTATGACGACGCACGGGTCCCGGTGCCCGACGTCGAGTTCGACAAGTCACAGCTGCTCGTGTTCGAAAAGGAGATGCTGGGCCTCTACATCAGCGACCATCCGCTGATGGGCGCCGAGGCCAC
>VAXF01000045.1 GCA_005888395.1 Actinomycetota bacterium
GGCCGCTTCGCAGTAGGCGGCCAGCTGCTCGACGGTGGCGTCGGTAGCGCGCGTGCCGTGCGGCCACAGATGAAGGTGGTAGTCGAGCACCAACACAAGACTACGGGCCGGTACCCTTGCCCACGGCGGGATGTCCCTACGTCGTCTTCTCCTCGTGACCGCGCTCGTGCTGGGGGTCGTCCCTCTGGCACCTCCCGCCGCGTTCGCGATGCCGGCTCCCGCGGCTCGCTTCCTCGCGGCACGTGTCGCCGGCGCCGGACGCTCGCTGGTGACGGGCGCGATCAGGACGACCGTGGGCTTCGACGTCGCCGGCCTGCGCTACGACGGCCCGCCCGACGCGCAGGTGGAGCTACGGGCGTCGCGCGACGGGCACTCGTTCACGCCGTGGTACGAGGCGGAGACGGCCACGGCCGAGGGCCCCGACACCCAGTCGCGCGAGTACCACCCGGGCGCGGTGACGACCGAACCGGTCTGGACCGGTAGCGCCCGCTACGTGCAGTACCGCATCCGCTCGCCGCACGGCCCGTGCGCAACCTGCGGCTCCAGGCCGTCGACGTGCAGGGCCACAGCGAATCGGCTGTCTCCCGTCTGACGCGCGTGCTACGAGGGATTCTCGGTGGAGGCTCCCAGCCCGCCGCCGCCCTCACCGACCAGCCGGCCATCGTCTCGCGTGCGCAGTGGGGTGCCGACTTACACATCCGGCGGGCCGACCCCGACTACGGCGCGGTGCAGATGGCCGTCGTCCACCACACGGACACGGGCAACGACTACACGCCGTTACAGGCGCGCGCCGTCGTCCGCGGCATCTACGTCTTCCACGTGAAGAGCAACGGCTGGAACGACATCGGCTACAACTTCCTCGTCGACCGCTTCGGCACGGTCTACGAGGGCCGTTACGGCGGGATGGACCTCCCGGTGATCGGCGCCCACACGCTCGGCTTCAACTCGGTGTCGACCGGCGTGTCGCTGATGGGAACGTTCAGCGCGGCGTCCCCTTCGCCCGCCATGCTCTCGTCGCTCGAACAGGTGCTGGCGTGGCGGCTCGACGTCGCTCACGTCGACCCGCTCGGCCACGCCACCGTCACCTCCGCGGGGTCGGACAAGTACCCGCAGGGCGCCCACGCGACGCTCAACGACATCAGCGGCCACCGCGACATGGACAGCACCGGCTGCCCGGGCGACATCGCGTACGCGCTCCTCGACCAGATCCGTCATGCCGTCGCCCAGATCGGCCTGCCCAAGGTCTACCGGCCGGCGACGGTGCCCGACACGATCAGCGGCACCCAGCTCGGCGGGTACGCCACCGCCACCATCTCGGCCGTCGCGACGGCGCCCATGCACTGGTCGCTCACGGTCACCCACTTCGCGCTCGGCGACGTACGCCACCTCACCGCACCCGACGCCGACGGCCTCGCTGCCCAATGGGACGGCACCGACGACAACGGCCGGCCGGTGCCGGGTGGCGACTACTCGGTGCGCATCGAGGCCGCGGGCCCGGCGGGGACGGCGCGCGCCGCGACAGTCGACGTCGCCGTCGACAACACGTCTGAGCTGCGGCCCGCAACCCGTCTCGCCGGCGGTGACCGCTACGGCACGTCGGCCGCCGTCAGCCGCCAGGTCGCGCCCGACACGGCGACGTCGGTGATCGTGGCGTCGGCGGACAACGCCCATCTCGTCGACTCGCTGGTGGCGGCGCCGCTGGCCGTGGCCAAGAAGGGCCCGCTGCTGCTGTCGGCCATCGACTCGTTGCCGGGCGACACGAGCGCCGAGCTCGACCGGCTGCACCCGTCAGACGCATACATCGTCGGCGGCACGGCGGCCGTCTCCGACAGCGTCGCGGCGGCGATCACCGCCAAGGGCATCACCGTGCACCGGGTGGCCGGCGACGACGCGCCCTCGACGGCGGCCGAGGTGGCGGGCGCCATCGGCGGCCCGCGCGTGGGCGCGGTCGTGGTGGCGCGCGAGCGCGCCCATCTCGTCGACGGGCTGGCGGCGTCGGGGCCCGCGGCCGGCCTCGGGCGTCCGGTGCTGCTCGTGAACCACGACTCGGTCCCGGCGGCGACGACCGCCGCCCTCGCCGACCTGCACGTGATGGACCTGTGGGCCGTCGGCGGCACCGCGGCCATCTCCGACGTCGTCGTCACCCAGCTCCACGCCCGCCGGGTGGCCGGCGACGACCGGTGGTCGACCGCTGCGGCCGTCGCCGAGGCCGGCGTGGCGGCAGGCGTCGTGCCCGACACGTTCGTCGTCGCGTCCGGCGAGGAAGCGCACCTCGTCGACGCCCTCTCGGGCGGCTCGTTCGGCAAGCCGGTGCTGCTCACCGGGCGCCGGGCCATGCCCAAGGTCACCTGGGACGAGCTCTACTCCCACCGCGTCACCATCGAGCAGGCGTGGGTCGTCGGCGGCACGGGCTCCATCGCAACCTCCCCCGCCGCCGACGTGAAACACGCCATCAACGCGCTGTAGCCGGGACCTCCCAGATGGCGCGGCCGAGGTCGAGGAGACCGGCGAGGTCGTAGATGTCGCTGTCGAAGTAGGGAACCGTCGCGACCACGTCGGGCACCCGCGCCAGCTCGGCCCGTTGCTCGGCCTCCCGCAGCGCCACCACCTGGAAGCGCAGGAAGCTGTCGGCAATCTCGGTGAGGACGCGCGCGACCTGTCCCGGATCGCCGGCGTCGGGGCCAAGGGAAGCCGCCACCTCGGGCGCGTGGTCGCGCAGCCGCTCGGCCGCCTGCCCCGCCGCCGGATCGCGCAGGTAGCCGGGCAGGACCTTGTTCAACACCAGCGCGCCGAGATGGAAGTGGCGGTCGCCGAGCGCGTCGATGAAGAACTCGGCCTCCCGCAACGGCTCCGCCTGCAGCGTCGTGACCACGAGGAACGTGGTGCGACGGTCGTGCAGGAGCCGGGTGACGGCGCGTGACCGCTCGATGAAGCCGCCGTACATGGTCTGGAACGACAGGAAGAACTCGCCGATGTCCTGGAGAAACTGTGAGCCGAGGATGCGGTCGGCCACCTGGTAGAAGGGCCGCGTCGCGAAGTTGACGACGCGCGAGCGCGCCGGCGCGGTGATCCAGCGGAGGAGCCGGCTCGAGAAGAAGTCGGCCATCCGCTCGGGCGCCTCGAGGAAGTCGATGGCGTTGCGGGTGGGCGGGGTATCGACCACGATCAGGTCGTAGGCGCCCTCGCTGTGGAGCTCGTAGAGACGCTCCATGGCGATGTACTCGTGGCTCTGCACGAAGCGTCCGGACACGTTCTGGTAGAGCGGGTTCTCGAGGATCTTGTGCGCGGTGGCCTCGTCGGGCGCGTGGCGAAGCACGAGCGCGTCCCACGACTCCTTCGTGTCGAGCATCGCCGCCCACAGCTCGCCGCGGGGCACGACCCCTGCCTCCTTGAACGCCTCCGGCGGCACCTGCTTCTCGACGTTGCCGAAGCCCTCGAGGCCGAGCGCGTTGGCGAGGCGCCGGGCAGGGTCGACGGTGACCACGAGCACCTTCCCGCCCAGGGTGATCGCCGCCATCGCGCCGGCCGCGGCGGCGGTGGTCGTCTTGCCCACGCCGCCCGACCCGCAGCAGATGAGGATCTCCTTGGCCGCGAGCAGCTGCTCCAAGCTCGCGTGCTCCTTCACGTGCCCAGCTCCGCGGCGAGGGCCTCGGCCACCTGGCTCGTCGCCCGCAGGCCGTGCGAGCGCGAGAAGAGCTCGGGCACGTAGAGCATCGGCACCGACGGGTCGACGCCCGCCCGCAGGCGGTCGAGGTGGCCGGCGCGCGTACGCCGCAGGGTGACGGCGAGGCGGGCGGCCTCCAGCACCACGTCGGAGGGCCCGTCGATCGCGGTGGTGAGGGCAGCCGTCATCGCCGGCTCCCGCAGGCGCTCGAACACCTCCTCCTCGCCCCGACCGAACAGCTCGGGCAGCACGCGGTTGACCACGATGGCGGCGAGGTCGACCTGGGTCTCCGTCCGCAACCGGTCGGCGAGCTCGATCGTCTCGTTGACCGGCATCTCCTCGGGTGTGGCGACGATGCAGAGCCCGGTCGACGCCGGGTCGTCGAGGATCTCGAGCATCCACTCGGTCTGCTGCCGCACCAGCCCGACCTGGACGACCTCGTTGATCGCCTGCGGCGCCCGCAACTGGCCGACGATGTGACCGGTGGCGGCGGCGTCGACCACGACGATGTCGTAATGGCGCTCGCGCACCTCCCACACCAGCTTGCCGACGGTGAGGATCTCCTTGACCCCCGGCGCGGCGGTGGCGACGAACTCGAAGGCGCGCGCCAGCGGGCCGAGCCGGGCGACGACCGGCAGGCGCAGCTGGAGCTTGAGGTACTCGTACAGCGACGCCTCGGTGTCCATCGACATCGCGAACAGGCCGGGCTGCACCTCCCGGGGCGTGAACGACGTCGGCTTGGTCTGGAAGAAGTCGGCGAGGTTCCCCTTGGCGTCGACCTCACAGGCCAGGACGCGCCGCCCTCGCTGCGATGCCAGCAGGGCCAGCGCGGCGGCGACCGTCGTCTTGCCGACGCCTCCCTTGCCGGTGACGAAGACGAGCTTGCGGTCGAGGAGATCGACCAACGGTTCTCTATTGCGCTCCGAAACCGACGTGGCGCTCCTCGTGGGGGCTGCCGATCTCGAGGTACGCGAGCCGCTCGGCCGGGATGCCGACCCGACGTCCCCGCCGGTCGGTGAGCCAGAGCACCTTGTCGTCGCCGCTGATCGCGGCCTCGACCTCGGCGGCGAGCTTGTCGCCGTCGGCGTCGTCGGCCAGCTCGATCTCGATCTCCTTGGGCGTGTGCAACACGCCGATGCGGACGATCACGGCCATTCCTCTCCTCTATGGTCGGATCCTGGGTGGTTGGGCGCCGGCCGGTCGGGCGTCATCGTATTCGGGCTCTCTTGCCATCTACCCCATCGAGGGGTGCGCCGGACCAGCGTCAGTGACCACACGCAGACGGCGACAACGAGGATCGAGGTCCACTGGCTGCCGGTGAGGCCGAAGTGGCGAACGTCCTCGCGCAGGAAGTCCTCGACGATGCGCATGGCGCCGTACCAGGCGCCGAACAACGTGATGAGGAACCCGTCGTAGCGGTCGGGCCGCCGCAGCCAGAGCAGCGCCGCGAGCAACACGATCGACGAGACGAAGTCGTACAACGCCGTCTGGTGCACGACGACCCCGGGCGTCTGCACGATGACGCCGTGCACGGACCGCCCGCACGGCGACGCCGTGGCGACCGACAGCGCCGGGCAGCGATACCCGAGGAAGAAGTGCGTCGTCTTGCCGAGATGGTCGGCCACGATGAGGTCGCCGATGCGGCCCACGATGACGCCGAGGGCCATTCCCGGCGCGGCCGCGTCCATCACCTTCCAGAACGAGAGGTGGTCGCGGCGCATGCGCGGCAGGGCGGCGACGATCGCCCCGATGAAGCCGCCCAGCAGCGAGATGCCGCCCTTCCAGACCTTGAACGCCTCGCCGACCGAGTGGTAGTCGCCGGCGTGGTTGATCACGTACGCCAGCCGGGCGCCGACGATCGCGCCGATCGCCGCCCGCGTGAGCAGCCCGTACACCTCCTCCTCGCTGATCCCGCGCTTGGCCGCCGCCGGCAGCATGAGCCGGGCACCGAGCAGGAACCCGACCGCGATCCCGACTCCGTGCGGCGAGATCGACAGCGGCCCCAAGTGGACGCGCACGACCGGGTGGTAGGAGAGGTAGGCGAGCATGCGCGCCCCGTTCTACTCGCCGATGCTGATCTCCTCGAACCACTTGGGACGGTGACGGCGGGCCCACGACGCCGGCACCCAGCCCCGCACCATTCCCCGCAGCGCGTCGGGGTCGGAGAGGGCGATGGCGATGTGGCCGACGATGACGGCGAAGAGGCCGATCGCGATCCAGTCGTGCACGAAGGTGGCGCCGGTGCGCCAGCTGTCGGAGAACGGGCCGAACCACTTCATGATCGAGCCGGTCGCGAGCATCACGGGAACGGCGCCGGCGACGAAGGCGGCGTTGAGCTTCTGGCCGGGGTTGAACTTCCCGAGCCGCACACCCCGGTCGCGCCCGAGCGAGCGGAACCAGCGCCGGTCGTCGCCGTCCCACCGGTTGAGCGCCCGTATGTCACGGCGCAGGCCGCGGCTCCACGGGCCGATCCGGGCCAGGATGAAGGGCACCGGCAGCAGCAGGCCGACGATGACGTGGACCTCCTTCACCAACGCGCGGCGGCCGACGATGGTGGAGAGCGGCCCGACGTAGAGCGCGCCGGCCGTGAAGAGGACGACGAAGAACAGCGCGGCGTTGACCCAGTGCAGCGCCCGCTCCACCCCGTCGAAGCGGGCCAACCGCTCGCCGGTGCGATCAGACGGGAGAGTCGTCACGGCCGTTCGAGCTCCCGATCCACGCGTTCTGGTCATAGCCGCGCTGCTCCCAGTAGCCGCCCTCGACGGCCCGGGTGACGTGGATCGCGTCCAGCCACTTGCACGACTTGTAGCCGTACATCGGCGCGATGTACATGCGCACCGGCCCTCCGTGCATGGTGGCGACGGGCTTGCGCTCCATCTCGTAGGCCACGATCACGTCGGGCCGCCGCGCCTGGTCGAGCGTGAGGCTCTCGGTGTAGGTGCCGTCGAAGGAATGGAAGCTCACGGCGCCGGCGCCGGGCCGCACCCCCGCGGCCGCCAGCACGTCGGCCAGCCGGACCCCTGCCCACTCCACGTGGTGGACGCGCCATCCGGTGACGCACTGGAAGTCCTTCACCAGCCGCGTCTGCGGCATCGCCTTCAGGTCGGCGAGGGTGAGCGTCGTCGGGTGCTCGACGAG
>VAXF01000320.1 GCA_005888395.1 Actinomycetota bacterium
AGCAGTGGCAGGCGCTGCTCGACGGCTGGCACAAGCAGCACCTGGTCCCGGTCAACGGGCGGGACATCGTGCTGCGCTTCGCGAAGTACAACGTGCTCGACGTCAACGACCAGAACGCCGCGTGCGCGCAGCTCGTCGACGACGACAAGGTCTTTGCCGTCGTCGGCGTCGCCTACTTCCAGACGGGTGCCGAGTGCGTCGCGCGCGCGCACCGCACGCCGCTGATCACGTCGGACGGCCCGACCGACGACGTCTTCGCGCGCAGCAAGCCGTTCCTGTTCTCGCTCTCGATGTCGGAAAGCCGCCACCTGCGCAACTGGGTCTGGTGGGCCCACACCCACGGCTTCCTCAAGAACAAGAAGATCGGCATCTACTACGAGACGACGCCGGGTCAGCCCGAGCTGGTGCAGAACGCCATCGTCTCCCAGCTGACCAAGCTCGGGTACAAGGTCACGGCCGAGGCCAGCACCGGCGACACGCAGGGCGGGCCGGAGGACGCCATCGCCGTCCAGAAGTTCAGCTCGATGGGCGTCAACCTGGCCATGCTGCTCACGTCGAAGATGGGCTTCATGCAGCAGGCGGACGCCCAGGGCTACCACCCGACGTACATCGACAACGACCACCTGTACGGCACCAGCGACACGGCCACGTCGACCTATCCGGCCGACCAGTTCGCGGGCACCTACGGGATGACCGGCCGGCGTGTCGGCGACGCCGCCGCCGGCAAGGCGCTCACGCCCGACCAGGAGGCGTGCGTGGCCAACTACGAGCGATACACGGGTCAGAAGGTGTTACGCCCGGGGCCCAAGGGCCACTTAGCGGCCGTGTTCGCGTACATCCTCGAGGACTGCGACGAGGGCGCCGTGCTCTTGCAGGGCATTCGCGGCGCCGGCACGACGCTGAACAACACGACTTTCGTCGCCGCCCTCGAGCAGATCAGGAACATGGCCCTCACCCGCTACCCGCCGGTCACGTTCACGGCGACCAAGCACGACGGCACCGACTCGCAACGGACGCTGCTCTGGAAGCAGTCCTGTACCTGCTGGACGGCGGTCACCGGCTTCAGCCCGCTGTGGGTGTCGTGAGTTCGTTCGGCGAGCGCGCGCGGGGGTGGTCCCGGATGGCCGACGGCTGGCTGCTGCGCCTTCGCGACCAGCTCACGCCCGGCCAGCGCTGGACCGCCGCCCTGGCCGTGGGTCTCGCGATCGCGGTCCTCCTCTGGGGCCTGCCGGCGCGCTGAACCCGTCGCTGCGCGTCGAGTTGGGTGAGCCGCGGCCGATCGTGCCGGGGCCGGCCGCGCTTCCGGGGCTAACGGTCCTGCGGGCCAACAACAACCTCGACGCGTGCGCCCACGACGGGCGGCGCTATCTCGCGTGGCGCACCGCGCCGACGCATTTCGCGAGCGCGGAGGCCCGGCTCCACGTGGTG